>DATDNG010000178.1:0-3241 GCA_036518375.1 Nitrososphaeraceae archaeon
CATGGTCAGTAGAATAGGGGTAATAGTCTGGGTTATCCTAATTATGTCAGAATATTGAAGAACATAACCATGAGGATATAAAAGCTAGTGATGAACCAGAGAAAACTAGAAATATACTGCAATATCAGACCAATTTTAACTATATTTATATGAAAATAAAGATATTAGAAGATTTCTGTTTGTTTATTAATCTTAGAGTTATTTTGATACCTTCAAACATAGTATACTATCAAACGATACCCTTAATGCAGGATCACAATGTAAGTCGTACAAGTGCTATATGAACAAACAAAATGAAGAGCCCATTTCTGCTGGTGACAACAGTACGGTTTTAATAGTAAATCCAAGCTCTTCTAGTGGATCGACTGGCAAGAACTGGAATGACTTTTATCTTAAAGTCAAGGGATTTTTTGGAAAAAATCCTGAACTTGCGTTTACCAACAAATCAGGAGATGGGACAACCTTGGCAAGGGAATATTTGAAAAAAGGATTTAAGAATATTGTAGCAATAGGTGGAGATGGAACTATAAATGAGGTTGCAAATGGTTTTTTCTTGTTCAAGAGAGAAGATGATGCTTACAACAAGGAGAAATCAGCAGTTGTTGGTATGGGGGGCATTTCCAATAATGATGCTAATACTGATAATAATAACACTCTTGTAACCAACTCCACTATGGCAGAACCCCCAGTTTTAATGCAGATAAATCCTGACGCGGTTTTTGGTATTATTTCATCTGGAACTAGAAATGTGTTAGCAAAATCACTCGATTTACCAGCTGGCAGCTTTGAGTGTTGTAAACACTTTTCGACAAGTAAAATACTAAAAACGATTGATGTTATCAGTGCCACAGTCACAGATTTCTCAAATGATAATGACAAGAATACGTGTTCAACACTAGCACCTACACGCATTTTTCTCAATGCTGCTGAGATAGGCGTTGCAGCAGAGATCATTGATAGATCTAAAAAGATAAGAGACAAGGTCCATAGTCGCATTGTATCAACCGTTTCAAGTGTTGTTGCTACTATGCCAACATACGAAAGCAATCTATGTGAGATTTCTATAGATGATGGACGGGAGAGTATCCTAACGAAGATGACAATGGTTGTGATTGCCAATGGCAAGTATTTGGGAGGAGGGTTTAAAGCTGCGCCTCAAGCAAGCGTGTCAGATGGATTATTGGATATTGTTATTCTAAAGAGTTCTGGCAGCTTCAAAATGCTAGAAGAATTCGTCAGCATGAAAAATGGCAATTATACTAGTGATGATAAAGACATTATCTATATGAAGGCAAAGAAGGTGTCAATAAAACCAAAAGAAGAGGAAGAAAAGAAAAGACGAGATATAACAGTTACAATAGATGGTGAACCAATAGGAATCTTACCAGCAACATTCCAAGTTCATCAAAATGCATTAACAATCAAAATGTAGCAACGAAAGAATGAGTGTTGCGCATTTACCTATGTTATGGCATCTCAGACCGTATATACCTAGTCAAACGTTGTTCATGTTATCATTATCGTCGAGACTATGCCAACGTTGATGAGCCTATAAAAATCATACTTTCCTCTGGGAATTAACTGTATGATTCCGGCTCCAACAAGCCTCTTGATGTGCCATGACAGAGTAGATCGCGCCTTCCCTATAAAATGGAAAATTTCGGTAAAAGTACAAAGGTTTTTTTTGAGAATGAATGCAATTATGTTTTGGGCAGTTTGTTGTTTAATGCAACCTATGATCTGCAATTCTTTAAATGATATGTTCACAGAATAATATCTTGTTATTTTACAGCTCTTCTGTCTGCATACCTGAATAGCTTTTGTTTCTTCGAGTATTGAAAGACGATGTGCTAAACTACCGTTACTAAAACCTGTTAATCTCAAGAGCTCCCTATATCTAATACCTGGATTTTTAGTGATAAAATCAATAATAATTCTTCTTTTGTATCTTCTCTCTTATTTGTTTCTGTGACTTCCTGTCTGCATGTATTGGCATTTCTGAGGAATTTAGAAGAATTACAAAACTGAGTAAATGATCATATTAGTTAGAATAATCTAACCGTTAAGTTGATCTAATGTGTTTAATAGACAATATGGTATGTACAATATGCGAGTCGCATTCTTAGTAATCGGATCGGTGATCCTGACATTATTAAGTAATACTGCTTTATCTTCACATAATCGTTTTGCATATGCTCACACTTTTTCTCAAAATGAAGATACCTTATATCTTACAATGATACATCAGATACAATGCCAAGCCCATCTTGTGCAAAGCAATTTTCCTACCAATGTCAAATTAGCTCAGCAACATGCAAACCTTGCTATGAGTCTATTAAATCAAAATGATCCAGTTGTAAATAATACCACGTGGGGTAAAGAAATTGCAGACAAGGATCTTGGTCAGTTAAAGACTGCAATAGATAATAAGGCGCCATTTATGGATATTATGAAATTAGTGCATCTTCAACTCCATCCAACTCTGATAACAGCGTACAATCTGCAGGTAAAAAGCTAAAGAGGTAATAGATTCAATACAAACAGAAATGCAGGAGGATATATTTGATCCTTCACACTACTACATCCAGCAGCTTTCACCTTCATAACTGCTCAAAATAGATTGAATTTAGTTTATTTTAACGAATAAGAAAATAGAAGTGAGCTCATGGTTCCAGAAACCTTAACCAGAAATTAACATTTTATAATTCGCAATATACGAGTTCTATACTGATGTAATTAATTGGCTTTATTGCTTCTTTTCATTCTTGTCCAATAAACATTGACTGAACAATGCCCTACGAAGACTTAGTGCAGTTAGAAATGGAGTGACTATAAGCAAAGGAATACTTAGAGCTATAAATACAACATAAAAAGTTGCAGTAAAAGCAGCTACAGTAGGTGCTAGAGATCCTGCCATGATTGTAAATAAATAAAATGATGCACACGTTGGACAAGCCGCAAATAAGCTCGTAGTTACTCCTATAGCACCCAGAAAAGAAGCAGTGGTAGTTGTAGTAGCAGTAGATCTCTTCGGTCGATTATCAAATGCGTATATGGAAAGTACTGCATTAAATCCAACTAATGCAGAAACTATTAGTACAATAAAAAAATTTATTGGCATAATTAGCAGTCCAATATGTTCAGTAAAGTAAGCGGCCATCGTGGGAACATAACCCATTGGTCCATATGTTATCATCGTAATTGATGGAATAGTCACCCCATACAAAGACGAAAAACTGTC
>DATDNG010000179.1:0-6017 GCA_036518375.1 Nitrososphaeraceae archaeon
TATTTGGAGAGCACATTACATCAAAATTGGTAAGAACACAGAACAGAGAACTGTGTCTTAGATGCATAGCCTACAACATGCACAGATTAACCAACCTCATCATAATATTGGTGGTTTCTACTGAACCCATAATGTATATTATTTATTAATAACCAATAACAGAAGTAATTTCCATAATCATAAACTGCAATTTATGAGAGTTTAAAGTTCCTTTAATAACTGCTACGCTGCTGCGGCTATATCAAGTAAAATAGTTGTAGTAGCTTGAACTGTTTTTGGACATTAGGTTAGCTCAGATGTCAAAATATATCTCGTATTGCAGAAATGAAGAGATTTCATTCTTACTTGACTTTCTCTATATTTTGCCTGCTATGCTGAGGTTTGGATATATTGAGGATGCACTATCCAGGAGATGAGTCTTTGCATACTTGTAGTATCCCAAAATCATCCTATGACGATAAATCTCTATTCACCATTCACAATATGTTTCTTTAACACTTTTTGATATAATCATTTATTTCTTTTTCTTACAAATTTTAACTGTAAAGTACTATACAATACTTATTATGTACTTTACGGTAAGGTATATGTTCCCTATGAGGTTTGGTTGTCGTTATTGTAATTGTTTCTTTTATTTACATTTACATCAGGATAAGGTAATACAATACTCTAAAGGAAGATGATCTTTTCTTATGAAAGAAAAAAATCAATGGTAAAGAGAATACATTATGGTATCTGGCTGGTTATTTGATGCATATCCACTAGAAGATAAAATGGTTTTTTGGATAAAGCAGCGAGATGGCAATACAATTAGACTTGAAGATAGTAGTTGGAGTCATTCAATTTATATCGCTTCAGATAATAAGTCAGATCTAAAAAAATACATCAGCGAAATTACTAATGCATACAACAATAATATTTCTTCATTAATCAAAGACTATGACTTTATACCTAAATATGAAAGAATTACAGATAACATAAAGTCAGAAGTTCTTAAGATATCATTACTAAAATCCACAAAGGCATTAACTTTGGCAAGAACAGTTGAAAATGTTAGTGGTAATAGATTTGGGAAGCTCAGATTATATAATGTAGATCTTCTTCCAGAGCAATATTATTTTTATGAACATGATATTTTTCCACTTGCTTTTTGTGAAGTTAGTCAAAGTAGTGAAAGTAGAGATGATGATAATAATAATAACAACGCCAGATATTCAAAATTAAAATGGCTTACCCAAGATAACGTGTGGTCACTTAATTACAAACTACCTAATTTTAGAATTGTTTATCTTAAGGTAAGTTTAAAGAAAGAAGAAGGAAAAATAGGAAAACATACAGATAGAATTGAATCGATTACAATTAAACAAAATCTACAAAATCTACAAAATCTACTACAAAAACAATACAATGAAACCTTTGAAATACATAGTGAATCTGAATCTGATATAATTGACAAATTCATAACACATATTGCAAAGATTGATCCTGATTTTGTGTTCACAGATGATGGTGACTCTTTTACTTTTCCTTACTTAATCCATAGAGCAGAAATTAATGGCATAAAATTAATTTTAGGTAGAGAATCTAAACTCCCATTAAAAAGCCATACCAAAAAAGGGATATCTTATTTTTCCTATGGGAGAATATATTTCAAGCCAACTGCAATAAAATTATTTGGAAGAGTACACATAGATATAGGTAATTCATTTATTTTCAATGATGCAGGATTAGAAGGATTATATGAAATAAGTAGAATTTGTAGAATGCCCCTACATACAGCAGCAAGAGCTTCAATAGGAAAGTGTCTTAGCAGCTTACAGTTTTACAATGCTACTCAGAAAGATATTCTTGTTCCATGGAAGCCTACATTAGCTGAACATTTCAAGACTTTTGAGGAATTACTTATCGCAGACAGAGGTGGACTTGTCTTTGAACCTGAAGCTGGAGTAGTGGAGAATGCAGCTGAATTTGATTTTGTTTCTCTATATCCAAACATAATGTTAAAAAATAATATATCAGCGGAAACCATACATTGCTGCTGTAGTTTTTGCCATGACTCTACGACAAGGGCAGTACCTGAATTAGGCTATACTATATGTCAAAAAAAAGTGGGAATAATACCAACTGTTTTGAAGATGATATTAGATAAGCGTACATATTACAAGCAATTAAAAAGAAGTAATACTACCATTCATCCAAAACTACAGGCGATCTATGATGCCAGACAGACATCATTAAAATGGATATTGGTGACTTCTTTTGGATACTTGGGGTTTAACAATGCAAAATTTGGCAGAATTGACGCTCATATAGCAGTATGTGCTTTTGACAGACAAATTTTAATGCAAGCAACAAATGTGGCTCAAAGAAATGGGTTTACAGTTTTACATGGTATTGTAGACTCATTATGGATAAAGAAGAGTAGTAAGAACAAGAAAAACACTAATGCAAACCAATCTGATTATCATAAATTAAAAGAGTCAATAGAACGAAAAACAGGTTACACAATATCATTTGAAGGCATATACAAGTGGATCGTATTTGTTAATTCCAATCTAAACCCTACGCTACCAGTAGCGAACAGATACTTTGGAGTATTTGAAGATAACAGCCTGAAAATAAGAGGAATTGAAGCAAGAAGACATGATACACCTACTTTTTTGTCCAAGTGCCAAGAAGAAATATTGCAAATAATGGCAAAAGGTAACACCATCAAAGAAGTAAAATCATTGATGCCAAAGATTAAAAGTACCTATCAAAAGTATGTACAGCTTTTAAAGGATAAAAAACTACCTATAGAAGAACTAGTTGTTACAAAGCGACTTTCAAAGAATGCAACTGAATATAGTCTAAGTAGAAATACTGTAGAAAGAGATGCAATAATACAGCTTAGTAATGAGGGTCAAGATCTTAAAGCAGGACAGGATTTAAGATATATTATAACTGATTACTATGGCAGAAAACAGTCTAAAAGCAGATCTATTCCTATTCAGCTTATAAATAAAGGTAATGTTACTTATGATGTGGGAAGGTATGTAGAAATGCTTGCAAATACATGCAATTCAGTTACAGGACCGTTTGGATATATTTTCTAGATAAAGTTGCAGGACCTGTCCATCAAAAGAGTTCTATTGCCGATGTGGATTAAAACAGAACATAACACAACGGTATTTTTGTAATACCGTGTCTAAGACTACCCCCTGACTCTTTACACAGTTAACAACCCTTATTTTGTCAATTGTAATGGGAGAAGATAGCCGCGATAGCCGGTGGTTTTTAACCTAGTTTCTTTATCTCTAGTATTGCTTTTCTTACTCGTTTGCTAACATCAGTCGGAAGATCATCCATGCTTAATTCACCAACTCTTAGTTTGTCTATTATTTGTTCAATGGTCAGATCTTCCTTTTTTGCTAAATGGTGAAGTTATTTGATGAACTTCAAATTTGAGGTAAGAATAATCACTTTTATCTTTTTGATCTAGTACCCACAATAATTCTTCTATTTTGTCACGGATATTAACCAACCTGGAAGAATATTCTTGAATAGCTGACGTATTAGTATCATTATTCTTTTTGACTAATGCTTTGGCGAACGTTTCTGCAAGAGTCTTAGATTGTGCTTGCAGCATATCTATTCTTAGTTTCATATCCTTTTCATCTCTCAAGGTGATACAATGAAAATAATGGTAGAAGTAATAAAAAAGTGTACACCTGGCAATAATGTTGCTATTGGCTAGGTTGTCAAATCTTGCATGAAAGAATGAGATATGCTCATAGTCCAATAACTAGTCATTCTTACTACTGCTGATGGACTAATAGAGATACTAAAGATGAGTCCTCTAAACAGCTTTAGTAACATACCTTCTTGTAGTGGTCAACCTTAGCATGCACTCGTTGAATTGGTACTACTGTTGTTGTCTCTACTAGTTCTTGTAGATGTTCATTATTGGAATGGTTTTGATATGATATGGGAAAAGCCCGTTATCTTTTCTATTTAAAAATGAACTTGCTAGGGTTCAGTAGAAATCATCAATAGTAGGATGGGATTGGTTAATCTGCGCATATTGTAGATTATGCACCTAATGCACAGTTCTCTTTTTGTTCTTACGAATCTTGATGTATGTGATCCAAATAATCATTTTATCGCTGAAAGTATAGCTTCATTCTTCTTTCGTTGATTGTACAACAATTTGGAATAACCACGCTTCATCTGCTTTCCTGTATCTTATATATCGGTATATGTTTATCTTGCAGATATCACACTAAATGCATATAGAATTCTTCCCTACATAAAATATCATTATCTTCAGTATCTATCGCTTATCAGCTGTAGCTACAGATAACAGTAGGATCCTGATACCTTTGTTATAAGCAGCCGGAAATCTGTGTTATCGCGCCTAGCTGGAGTGCATCTTATTTTCACAGTACAGATTATCTGCTTTTTAATGCGTCATCTTAAATTGCAGAAAAACGTTTTGTGTATTTTTCTATGATTGATTTGTATTGTGGATATGCTTTGTTGAGTATTTCAAATTCTCCCAATTCCCAGTCACTACTGTCGAATCCTGGAGAAACGGTACAGCCAACCAAAGAATAGGAGTCGTGATCATTAATAGATGCTGCAAACCAAGAGCCTGACTTTACGACTCCCTGAAATGTCTCTCCACTATCAAGGTCTGTACCCAATCTGATTTTATTTAACTTTCCATCTGTTCCTATTATATACAGAGTCAAACTGCTGCCAGCATAAAAATGCCACAGTTCATCTGACTTGATTCTGTGAAAGGATGAAAACTGGTCTCCTACCAGTAAATAATAGATAGCAGTGCAAGCATGACGAGGTCCATTATATCCTTGCGGATTTACAAATTTTTCAGACTTGTAGGTTTCGACAAAATATCCTCCTTCCGGATGCTTATGAAGCTTAAGTTTGTTAATCCAATATTCCGCTGCCTCGTTTTTCAAGACCAAGGACTAATCTTAATAAATATTTGCTAAAAAATCACACAACGCTTCAAGTTGCATTTATAATGCAACACAATTCTGCGCAATATCTTTGAGTCCCATTGGAGTTGCTGCGATCTAATGACACAATTCATTCGGATTTGAAAATCTATCCGTGAATCTCTTTTTCTAATGCTCCTTTAAGGAGATGCATATGTCTTTTTCTATCATTTCTGATTGTTTGCCATATTTCTACTAACTCTGATTTATTGGCTTTTTGTGCATCTTTGATGTACGTTTCGATTGTATCATACAGAAAATCAGCGTCTTTACCCATTACTTTTAGAATATCGTACGCTGTATCTGTTAATTCGGTTGCTGATGACATGTTACAATAATAAAAGACATACTTATATAAAAAAATATAAATTTTGATCAGGAGGTATATTCATAGGCATATTCATCATTAATTGATTCATTGTAATAACATCTTATGCCATAAATTTCTAGTCTATCATATTAGATGACAGCCTAAGGAAAGCACCTTCCAATTTCAGTAGCGGGATTTGGAGGCTTAACGACAGTTAAGGATACCCAAAGGGACATAATCAATTCCTATGGTTGAACAATGATGCTTAAAAAGCAAATATCTTTCTTTACTTTATGGCAACAACAAAGAAAGTTTTAATCTCAGGAGGGGGTTTTGGAGTGTTGGCATCAGCTAGGGCTACTCAAAACGCAAGATTAGCTTCATCAGTATATGATTCATCGTTATATGCAATGAGTGAACTAATCCACTTGAAATAAAAGCAAGTCTATTATGAGAAAAATAGGAAATGACTGACTCGATAATAATAACTAAGGTCGCTTACAGGAGAGAATTACTCCTTATGCTAGTTAGACAGTGCTTAAAAACTAGCGTTAGTTCTATACATTATGGCGAAAGCAAAGCAAGTAGTAATCCTGGGAGGAGGTTTTGGGGGATTAACGTCGGCCAACTTAATACGAAAGGGTCTTCAGGAGGAAGAGTGTCAAATTACTGTCATTGATAAACACCAGTATTTCATGATGGGA
>DATDNG010000180.1:0-4377 GCA_036518375.1 Nitrososphaeraceae archaeon
GTTTGATAAAATCAAAGGAAAAGCTGACAACTACAAAATAATATTAAAAACAGATGCTATCCTCACTCCCACATCAATAGTAGAAGCAATAATAAATTATGCTGAACATGAAAGAGTTGATCTTATTGTGTTAGGTACAAGAGGAAGGCCTGGATTTAAGAGGATTTTACTTGGAAGCGTAGCTAGTGGAGTTATAACATATGCATATTGTTCTGTAATAGTAGTAAAGTGATATAGTAAGAATTCAAAAGATTAAGTATAGGAAAACATACAAGATATTTTTCCTCCTATCTAGCATCTAACCTTCTTTTCAAAGATAACATTATCCTACATAAGATCATCTGCAATTCCGCAGTTTAACTTTGACAGCTTGTACATTAATCAGTTTCGATTTGTTTCCAAATTCAAAAATATTAATAGAAAATATCTCATTAAAGGTGTTGCTGAACAAATTGTTGATAGACTTCTAACAGTCAACATGACAAATTATCGAAATCAAGTCCCTCTGCACCCTTATCCAAAACCAAGGAGAAATAAACTAAACCTTGAACTCACCTAGATCTAGAACTATGGCATTTGCAAATCCTATTTCTGCAGTAATCAAGTCGTTGTGCCGATACCGTGATCCCATATATATTCCAAGTAGATGCTCTGTATAAGCCTCGGAGCGGAGTAGGAGTATGAACGAATACTGTGTTCTGATTCAGATTGTGTGACAAATACATTACAGATATCATTTATCATTTATCTTTTAGATGCAAAGTGAAAAGAAGGTTATATGCTAACTCAAACCATATTCTTTTCGGTGCTCTAAGAATTAATTTGCGGATCGTTTCTCTAAATGTAATATCAAACTCCTCCCTTCCAAGAAGAGCGTATGTATCTATGTAACCATAATCATCTATCTTTTTGGTTGGTATAATAACAGCTATTTGCCCCAAAGGAATTTTGAGTACCTTTAATCAGCACTTAACTGAGCTTGACGCAGTTTCAAAAGGTCCTGATGCAACTGATACCATAAGTGCTGGACAAAGCCAAGTTTGTCTTATCGAAAACTTCCGCTCACCATAAGTGCAAGACAAACCCTACTTTGTACTATCACAAACACTCTTCCTAATTTGAGAAATACATCACATCACAAACTGGTATCCTAAGGTAAACAAATACTATAACGAAAAAACACCAATACCTGCTGCTGTTGGATGTGCGTCTAACACTCTCTTTGACGCAACACTTTCAACCATTCTTTATGCATAAAGGAACGGTTTAAAGACGTGAGAAATCAGAAAATTTGTCTAGTACATATATGCTACCAGGTTTATTTATTATTGATAATAATAATAACATTAGATAGTAACTCTTGGGCGCATAATGATATCCGTCCTTAAATTGGGTTCTAACATAACAAATGTGCATCATAAACAAAAAATAGTTGGGTTATGCGCAATTTGTGAGCGGCTATGAATGTCAAGAATGTGGTAATATATTTAATTCCCTAGACGAACTAGATGGACATTAGAAGAGACTGGTTGTGATAGCAGAACCAGATCAACCTAATTATGGAGACTAGGAAGAGGAAAATGGCGACCTTCTGATCTTAAAAGGAGAACATGAGTAATATGGGGGATAATATAATATATTCACCACAACATCCTTTGCAAGTAGAAGATGGACTTGATTTTATCCTAAGTCATTTCCAAGAACCAATATTCCCAAGGAAAATTATGACAAAAGACCTGGGTTATCAGGTAGAGGTATTCAATAGAGAAGAAGCTTTGGAATATTTTAAAACTTCAAACTATCAAGATTGCAGAATAAATGCCTATCCTTCTTTTACCGAATACCAAGGCATCAACAGAACACCAATAAGTTTTCTAATGGTTGATTTGGATTTGAAAGACTTTGGTGGACAACTAGAAGAAGGAGAAGATTCAAAAAAGAAAAAAGCAAAAATGTTATTAGAAAAAGCATTAAACAAAGCCTTAGATAAGATTAAAAAAGAAAGTATTGGTGGAAATCCAACCGTGTTATGGACAGGTAATGGCTATCATATATACCAGCCTGTCAGTGGATTTGTTTTGGAAGAGTATGAAATATTCTATGAATTTACAAAGTACTTTGATAAAGACTTGACTAGCATGTTTATTCAATTTGCTGAGGAATATTTTACAGATTATACTGCTGACCGTCTACACAAACCTACTGTAAAGTCATGTTTACTAAGGATTCCAGGAAGTCTAAACTCGAAATGCATCGGCAACAATGACCAAGATGCAGAAGTAAAGATAATACAAAGATGGGATGGCAAAAGACCATCTATAAAACCTATGTTACGAGATTTTAGAAGATGGCTTATTCAAAAGAGAATTGATGATATAGAAGAGCTAAAAAAGCAAGAGAAAAAAAAGCATGCCAAGTATCAAATCATCACTTCACAAAATCAGAGCAAAGTAATCAGCAGAATTAAATGGATAGAAAAAGGAATACTGGAGCATCCACTTCCAGATCATAGAAAGTACATCATCTGGAGAATACTTTCACCATATCTATTGAATGTAAAAAAGCTGCCAAAGGAAGAATCTTATTCTGTAATAAAGGAATGGTTAGATAGATGCAACGAGTTAGAAAGGCTGAACTTTAATCCAAAGATAAAGATAAAAGAAGGGCTTAGAGGTGCAAGCAAAGGTTATCTTCCAATAAGTATAGACAAGTTAAAGGAAGAGAACAAATCATTGTATGATATAGTTACAAACAGAATTGGGAATGTCTAAAAGCCAGATAAAACAAGCTTCCCAATCATAGCACCAGTTTCAGCTTCTTGTGCGCCTTATAAGGATTTTATGCATTTCTTGCAGACAATCGATCTGTTAAAGTAGTTTTTATTTTCTTATTATCGATAAGATCCACCAGTCTGTTACTTCATCTAGAAGGTGAGTCTCCAATCTGTCTTTCTGTTTGTTGCTTGTATTTGTCTTCTATTTCTTTGCTTATACTCGGATAGTCTACAATAACCTTATATGTAATTGCTGGTTGTATGATTGTATGCTTGAGCAAGAAGAGCCTCATACAAGGGAGATAAAAAATAAAATTGAGACAGGGCTACAGCAAATAAACAAAAAGCAACAAGAAGGTTTTGACGAGGAGACCAAGCTAAAGATCCAGGCGTATCTGGATGAGATTGACAGAAAACAACAACAAAAGATACCATACAACAAGACAAAATATATCAGATTTGTATTCGATAGAGAGCGCAAGCTCCTATTCTTTACAGGCAAATTTGATAAAAAAGAAGTTCCAGAAACAGACTTTCAAACAGGCGAAGTGATACCGGGAAAATACAAAATTCGATACTCCTTTGAATGCTACGACATTACAAAATCAACAATAGAAGAATCCCAAGCCAATCAATCAGAGCCATCTATCTGGGAACGTGGTATAGCAGATGCACGTACAATACTATGCTACCTTTCAAAAGACAAAAAAATTCTGGAAGTCATTCGCAATGGTCAGTTAGGGTCAACTTCTACAACATACCAAATCCATCTACCACTACACTAATAATAATATGAAAATGGTTATTATTAGTCTACATTATCTTTATTATTATGGACTAAAAACAACTTTAGTAAAGTCTTCCTTCTTATCAAACATCTCGTATGCTTTAGGTGCCTCATCAAGTTTCATTTGATGGCTTATGATCTTAGTTGCATCTATTCTTCTTGTTTCAATAAGATGAAGTAGTTGTTCATTGTATTTTTTTACAGGGCATTGACCCATCCTGATTTGCAATTCTCGTTGAAATAATTGTCCTAGCGGAAAGTTGTCATAAGTAGATCCATATACTCCTGGTATTGATATGGTAGAATACTTTCTTGCAATTTGGCACATCCAATTAATTATCTGTAATGGATTAGCTGGCTCATAAGCAGGATTGGACACTTTTGAATGATCATGACCTTCGTTATTACTACTACCACTAACACCACCGCTACCAGAATGTCCAACTGCTTCATATCCTACTGCATCTATACATATTGCTCCTTTTCCATTGGTTTCTTTTTTTATCCTTTCAACAGGATCCTCATTGTCAAAGTTGATAATCTCAGCTCCAAGATCTTTTGTCTTTTTTAAACGTGTTGGCCAATGATCTATTGAGAATACTCTGGCAGCTCCACGCAAAAATGAGCTCATAACTGCAAAATACCCTACAGGGCCTGCACCAAATACTGCTACATCATCTCCTGGCTGTACATTGGCCATATCAGCACCAAAATACCCTGTCGGCAGTATATCGCTTAGGAATAATACCTGGACATCCTTACTGATATTATCTGGAACTTTTAATGCTGCTGCTGTATTTGCAAATGGTATTCTTAC
>DATDNG010000181.1:0-14473 GCA_036518375.1 Nitrososphaeraceae archaeon
TATTGCTGTAGGTGCAACTCCATTTACTTTTAATGAATAGATAGCATATGCACCAACACTGCTTCCTATTGCATTCGGAAAGACTAGAACGACGTTTTTTATAGACTGACCAAACAGTTCATGATCTCGGTCGATTACAGTACCCATTTCGGTGTCCAGCATTGCAAGAAAGTTAATTGGCTGCTTAGTTACAAGTGCCTTTCCTCTACCATATCCCCCGACTATCTTTCTACAATTAACTTGTAGGTACATTTTAACTCGTATAATCCTTTACGATCGTTTTGAGATCTTTGAGTGCAACTCCAGTTCGGTTAAAATGCTTCATATAGTAAGCGGCTTTTATACTGTTAGTTACTATTGAGTCAACGTCATCTTTATTAATTAATGGGGTAAGGCAAGCACATGAATCACACATGAACTCACCACCTGCTCTTTCTATTTTGCCTGCTAGGCCAATTTGAGTAGCCTGGTTAAAAATTGCCCTCGAACAAAAAATCATACAACGTTTTGAAAATTTCTTGTCTTTAGCGAGATCTACAACGAGACTTAACTCTTTTATGCCGATTTGAGGACTACCAAGAATAATGACGCTACCGTCTTCTGCGGTATGCAGTTCATCCCTAACGGCATTAAGTTGTGTTTTATCAAATGGAATTACCTCTTTCGTAGATTCCTCTTCTGACGACGTAAACATGCCACAAGTTCCTGAAGTACCTATAGCCGCAGAAAGCGATTTTGTTTTCATGATGTCTGGTTTGCTTTTTCTTATACCATCAAGTGCGACACAACTGTCCTTTACGACCTTTCCTGTAAAATAACCAAACAATCCATAATCTAATTCTGTCAAAAGTTTTAGCTCAGGCTTGATAGCAATTTTCGGATGCCTAAATTCTTCAACTCGGAGTTCTGAATAAGGTGCCTTGCCTGTTACCGAACTGGCAAGAGCACTCAATGAACTTTCCTTATTTGTTAATAACCCTAGCATAGAATTTGAATATATTGCAGCGCTACTTTCAGCAAAACTTACAGGAGTTCCACTTTGTGGAATATCAAATATTTCATATGGAGCACACGTAAACGAAGGAGTTGTCCCCAATTCTTCGTATAATTTTACTATTTTCATTTGTTGTTTGACAAAATTTTCATCAAGGTTACTCGGCTTAGTTCTATCAAATCCCATTGGATTTACTGTAGTTTTGACGGCGACTCTTGTGGAGCCATCTTCAGCAAATTTTTCAAGAAATTTAACACCTGCATTACCGATAGTATTGTAATTTACTCCAGATAAGTGAGCCCATTTTATAGGAACAAGTTTTTCTGCTTCAGTAGCTGCTCCTATTGCAGCCAAAATTCTGTACGCCGATGCAATAGCATCACCATGTTCTCCTCTGAGTGACCTTTCATCATCTGGCGTGAGCTCCATTTAGTGTTATTCACTGGAGCTCATCTACCTTGATAAATGTTCTTTTTTAGTTGAGTATTTTACAATGCCATTTTAAGATGCCATTTTGCGATGCCATGTCTAACTAAGAGGAGGTGTGACAAATGCTTATTACGGGTCCCTGTTGTTGTCCTGTTAAGATCGACCTGATGCTAGATGTAATCAGAAGCTCCTGTACTAGAGTGATAGTGAATCTCATCGTTCCTGAAATTGGCAAAAAGATCATAGAGATAATCTTTCATAAAGAATATAATGTATTTACTTTATTATTGTAAATGAATCAACCATCTTTTGTAGCATCGGCATGTAACTTTGGTATTCTGATTGTACGTAATATTGAACTATATATAATCTACTGTTCTTTATAGTTGCAATATCTGTTGCCTTGAGGTTACCATCTTTATAGCCTGTAAACATATATACTATTTTTACCGCTGGACTGCCTCCCGCAGTTGTATTAGTATATGATTCAAGCTGAAAATTTGGGAGAGATCTCCTGTAATCATTAAGTACGCCATCTGCCAATCCTTTGAGTGAAGCATTTGCTGGAACTCCGACAATAGTAGTTGCATCAAGTTTAGCCAGAAAATTTTCTGGTTTGCTACTGTTCCTCTGCCCTGGTAGAACAAAAGTGATACCCTGAGCTGTTGTATTTTTTAACCAGTCAGATGGATATTGAATTTTTATTCCAAAAGTGGAATTTTCATAAATCAGAAAATCACTATTACTTGTTGCTTCTACAGAATTATTGCTTAGAGTATGATACAATGTAGCATTAGAAGCAGTAGCCCTATTTTTTTGTATTAATGCTGGCGCTATTTGTTCTGAAAAACTTGATGAAAATAACAATGGAACAGTCATCATAGTTATTGCCAATAGAGGCAAAATTAGATTTTTGTTTCTATTACTGTATAACAATCTAGCAAGCTGTTAATCGCTTGGTATTTAACATTTTCATAAAATAAGTTTTGCTTAGGCATTCTATTATGCTTATGATACATCATACATGTCAATTGTTAAACCCAAATCATTTTACTTTCTTTGATCAATATTATAATCTTCCGTTTCTTCAACTATTAGTAACAACGTTCGGCAAAGATACTGGTAATGATCACTACATCCTCTTTGATATATTGGCTACGGTGTACTACATGAAGTTATATTAATTACTGATCAATGATCAAAGCTGTCTTAATACTTGTATTCCATACACTGCATTATGCACGATAGTCTGACTTATATTACTCATTAGAATGCATTAGACCATATAGTACCATATAATATAGTACCATGCCATGGGCAAACTGTATTACCATTAGTTAACAACTTTTGGTTTTATTGTTTTTACATTTGAAATGAGTGTACAACTGTTTTTCCCAAAGCAGATGATTGCCAAATAAAAGAATATTTGCTTTTTGTACTTCAAGTTCAGTAAAATTATTGCAATTTACCAAGAAAGCTAGTATTAACATCCCAAAATATTATATTCTGAGTTAAAAAATAACATAACTTTCCACTGACTAACGGATTAGAATAAATAAGGTAATGTTGAAAATATTATATGGAATGCGCAGTATATGACACATATGTAAAGAAAAACGATGGAAAGATTATGCATTTTGACGTGGTTGTCGAGGCAAGTACTCCACACGAAAAGGCAATTGAATACGGTAAACAATATCTAAGCAAGGTGGGTCAAGCTGAACAAAAAATGACTCAAGAAGAATGCCAATTTTGTCACATCCAGGAGGCACCTCCAATGGTTGAAAAAGATATAACAACTAATGGCTATTACATACAGAAAATGGAAGGTTGTCCCCCATAATTATTTTATTTAAATATTGTTTTTTGTATACTCGTTTATAGCGTATAACACAAATATGGAATTTTATGCGGTTTAGTTAATTTATCTATCCTTCGTTTTGTAATTCCTAAACCTTGCATCCATGAGTAGTACCAATGTATTATCTTGTCCTGAAGTGCATATAGTCCCATCAAAACAATGGTAGAACAAAATAGAATACCACTTGTTTTATTTTTTTGCTCGTCTATATCCGTGTGTAAACCCTGCATCATAGACTTTTGAATATTCGTAAGTTCTTGGCTGTATTACGTCACCAACTATAATCAAGGCAGTTTTAATCACTTTCGATTCCTTTGTCTTTTTTGTTATATCACCTAGTGTCCCCTGAATTATCTTCTCATCATCCCATGTCGCCCGGTAAACAACCACAGCAGGAGTTTCTTTGGTATATACACCACCTTTCAAAAGTTCCTCTACTATTTCTGCTATTAAATGGACACTAAGGTAGAAAGCCATTGTAGCACCATGTTTAGCCAATTCAGATACTTTCTCTCTATCAGGCACTCGAGTCCTAAATTCCGCCCTAGTTATTATCAGAGTTTGAGTATTGCCTGGAAGAGTTAATTCTAAGTTCATAGCTGCAGCTGCTCCAAGTAATGAAGTTACTCCTGGAACTACTTTGCATTGTAGTCCGTCACTTTTTAATTTGTCAATTTGTTCTCTAATAGTGCTAAAAAGTCCAGGATCGCCGTCGTGGAATCTAACGGCAAGTTTTCCTTCTCTAGTTGAATCCCTTAAAATATGATAAATTTTCTCTCGATCTATTAGAGACGCGTCATAAAATTCAGCTCCTTCTTTAGTGTATTCTAATATCTTGGGATTTAGAAGCGAACCTGAATAGATCACTACATCGGCTAGCTCCAATATTTTTTTGGCCTTTATTGTAATAAGCTCTGGATCACCTGGACCAGAGCCTACAAAGTAAACTGTGTTACTTTCTATCACTTCTTTTCTTCTTCTTTGCTACCATTATAGAAAAATATTTTTCTGCCGGTCCTTTTACTCCGTGTAAATTAGCTAAAGTACTCATTTTCATTATTTCTCCCTGTACTGCTACATCTTGCGCAATCGCAATCATAGAATCTTCTGCAAAACCTGCCTCGTAGAGCGTCTCAATCACATTGTCAAAGTACCTGCCATCTTTGAGGAAGACAACAGTATCACATACAGTTGAAGTTCGTTTGACTCTATCCATATCATAACAAGCAGGAACTATTGCAAGCGTTTCCTCTCCTTCTGCAAGGCTGATTTTTGCCTCTGCAGCAAATGCAAACATCGATGCTATGCCAGGGACAATATCAATTTCAATGTATGTATGATTCTTTGTCAATTCCCTATGTATGTATATCCACGTGCTATATATCGAAGGATCTCCAACTGTCAAATAGACTACATTTTTTCCGGACCTGACTGCAGCTGCAATTTGTTCAGCATTTTCTTTCCAATAACCCTTCAATGCTTCTTTATCTTTTAGCATTGGAAACATAAGACTGACAATTTTTGCAGATTTACTCAGGTATTCTTTTACTACGGAAAGCGCTATGCTAGGCCTATCTTCTTTTGCAGTGGGTGCAAAAACGACCTCTGCATTTTTGATCACGTCTACGGCTTTTATTGTAAGCAGTTCGGGATCGCCTGGCCCGCATCCCACACATGAAAGCCTCATTTTTGTATTTTGTAAATTGAGTTATTTAAAAAGATCTTTTTAACTAGTCAAGCATCTAGTGGGTATATCGGGGAGCCTCTCTTTTAGACTTGAATAAAACCTTCCTACCTCAACTGAAGGGGAGGGAGTAGTTTTTCTATACAACTTTGCATATCTGTTAGTGTCATGTAATAGAGTATTTTGCAGTGTGGTAGGATCAAGTCTAAGATAAAAACTATTGAGGGCAGCAAAAGATCTTGTAGTCATTTCTCGTGACAATTTATTCCAGATTATTGGTGGGAGTAAAGTGACAAATACAATCTGTAAGATAGAGCCACCTATACTTCCTTGCATAGTTTAACTCTTCCCTTCATGGCTTTGTTGCAGAAACTATTATCACAGGATTCCTTGCTAGCATCATTGTACCTGTGGTCACTTTTCGTGCTTTGGAGATTATGATTTGTGTAACATCTGCTTCGTCTAGCTTTTCTTTGTAAATCGTGTTTATTGCCTTGTACATCGTCTCAATTAAAATAGTATCAATTACTATTCTACCACCTTTTCTCAATCTTTCGATACTTAGCTGTATAATCTGTTCGATATTTCCCCAGCTCCCGCCAATAATTATAGCATCAACCTGTGGAAGGAGCGGCAAAATATCCTGAGCGTTAGATAGTATTGTCTGAGCGTTTAGGCCAAACTTGAGAAGATTCCTTCTAGTCAGGTCAATTGCCCTCTGATCAAAATCTATCGCATATACCTTATTGGCCTTTGTCTGCAAACAAAGCTCGACTGTTATGCTGCCGCTGCCGCAACCAACGTCTATCGCAGAAGAATTCTCTTTCAATCGTAGTTTACTTATGACAAGCGCTCTTACATCCTCTTTTGTAATTGGAACCTGCTCTGTTCGTTCAAATAACTCGTCAGGAATGCCCGGAGTCCTGTAATCCCAAAGCAACGCCTATCTGATTAGATATGTAAGAATATATAGCCTTTAGCCTACAGGTTTTTGATGCAATCCCGTATAGACAATTATCATAAACATTAGCAACATGAAAATAAAAGGAAATATGCCATTTGTAACTAACTTTCTTCTCATGGCCTGCGGTATTTTCTTTGCAATACTCTTAGCAACTCCATACGATATGATATAAAACACTATACCTATGAGAATTATTATTCCGCCTGCAGTATTCTGATCAGTGCCTGGTGCTATTACAAGACCAGTAATTATGCCAGCAATCAATCCCAAAATTGCTCTCATATAAAAAACTCGATCTAAGGGCTCCAACGATTACTTCTCTCATTAAATAACACTTGGTTTAATTCCTTGCGGTTTTATGGTTCTATATAACAAAACTGTAATTGCAAGTCATAGCGATGTTTATCCTATTTGCTCTTGGTTAATATTTGTGATATATCCAGCTGTGATTATGGAGTTATCTGGTGTTGAATTACGTTATTTAGTTAATGAGATTAAAAACTCGGTAATTAAAGGGTATTATGCGAGTAATATCACCGCAATTACAAAAGAGTCTTTCCTCTTCAAGCTACATCATTCAACTGAGCCTGATATAATACTAATGCTTTCGACCAGAGGGATCTGGATAACAAGGCTTAAGTTCAAACAAATTGAAGAGAATATGATTCTAAGCACTATCAAAAATGAGCTTGAGAGATCCAAGATCGAGTCTATCGAGCAGATTGGCAGTGAACGTGTCATCACCGTGAAGTTTAAGCTCATGGATGGTAAATTAAGAACAATTGTCGGAGAATTCTTTGGCCAGGGAAATATAATATTATGCGACGAGAGTATGCAGATTCTTGCAATTCTTAATCCAATTGAAGTCAGGCATAGGACATTAAAAGCAGGCTTTCGCTATACTCCTCCGCCTGTCCGTGGAATTGATGTGTTTGACTTATCAGTTGAACAACTATGGTCTATGAGAAGTGCAGCAGAAAAGGATCTCGACGTTTTAAGGTGGATTGGAAGAAATATTTCTTTGCCCAAAAAGTTTGTAGAAGAAATAGCGAAAAGAGCTGAGGTAGCAAAAATGAAAGTAGCACAACTTTCCGACGAGGACCTAAATAAAATATATACTGCAATAAGGGGGTTAGTTACAGATATAACTGAAGGGGGAAGAGATTATAATCCTATAATCATCACGGGTGTAGATGGAAAGGCGGAAGACGCACTTCCGATCATCACAGATTATGCCACCAAATCAACATTTAAAAGAGCCACTTCATACATGGAGGCGGTAGATGAAGTTCTTAGCCGGGATATTTTGGACGTTGGGCGTAATATAAGAACTATTGAAATGGCAAATCAGATAGCAATTCTAGAACATGACTTAGATGAGCAAAATAAGGCTAAGGAAAAAGTTATTTCAAAATCCTTTGTGATAAGAAAACTTGCTACTGAGCTAATGACGCTATCGTATAGAGGTGTAGATAACTTTAACGATGATTTAATTAAACAACTGCTTACCGCAAGCTCCGCAGTTATCATCAACGAAAAAGGGATGAAATTCTTGGAAGTAGCAGACGAACGCATTCAGATCGGCTACAATAATTTGCCCAAGGTAGCATCTTTGCTATTTTCGAGGGCTAAAGAAATGGAAAGAGGTAGTGACTCGATAGACGAAGCCAAAGCAATGCTACTTGCTCGTATTGATAAACTGCGGAGTCGGAAAGATATAATCCATAATAAGATCGTTATCAAACAATATGTCAGTAAAGAATGGTATGAACGTTATCGATGGTTCATAACAACTGATGGGTTGTTAGCGGTAGGGGGGAGGGATTCTTCATCTAACTCTGCTTTGATTCGTAAACATTTAACTGAACAGGATATTGTATTTCATGCAGAGATTTACGGTTCGCCCTTCTTCATTATCAAAAATTCATCTGCAGTTAGCCAAATAGAGAAAAGCTTGTACCAGGCAGCGCAGGCAACTGTGTGTTTTAGTAGAGCTTGGAAAGATGGATTATACAGTGCAGATGCATATTGGGTCAAGGCAGATCAAATAAAGAAAGGTGCGCCAACAGGACAATTTCTCCCAAAAGGCTCATTTGTTATTGAAGGCAAGCGCAATTACATAAAAGGTATTGAAATAAGGCTAGCAATTGGACTTATGGAGATGAGCAACAACAAAAGATACGCTCTTGTCTGTGGACCTGCTGATGCAATCAAGAAAAGATCTCTGATATATTCGATTATGATACCTAGCGGTACTGATCCAATGAATATTGCCAGAAAAATCAAAAGTGAATTTGTCAAAGCGTCTGCAGATGATATCGAATTAGCAGGCTTTATCAAATCAATCAGTGCTGATGAATTTATCAGAACTATTCCTTATGGTCGGTCGAAAGTTTCTTTAACTGAAAGAGGAGAAGGAAAAAGAGCATCGCCATTATCATTGGCAGCAGGAGGGGCATCCGCAACATCAACATTATCATCAGCAGCACAGCCGACAGTTGTTCAAAATGAGCAAAGTAATTAAAGGCATATTTTCGATCTAAGATCGTGGTCAAAAAGTCAGTCGGACAACACCGAGATGCTAACATGACGACTAGAGTACTCGTTAGAGATATCATGAATAGCCCTGTTATCTCTGCCTCACCTCAGGACAATATCAAAGATATTGCTAGAAAGATGAAAGAATATAGGATCGGGAGTATTGTAATTATGGAAAATGAAAAGGCGGCGGGAATTGTCACTGATTGGGATATAGTTTCGAATGCAGTTGTGAAGGATGTCAAACCAAGTATGGTTAAGGCTCTAGAAATCATGCAAGAATTACATACTATAGAAGGCGAAGAAGGAGTCACTGAGGCTGCTCGAGTTCTGCGACAGCACGGCATTAAACGTCTTGGCGTAGTTTATAAAAACAGATTGGTTGGCATCATTTCTGCGTCTGATGTTATCGCAGTCACCCCAGATCTAGTTGATGTGATTTCTGAAAAGGCAGCACTTAGGAGAGGAGAGATAGGACGATCCGCTGGCAACGTTTCAGGGTATTGCGACGAATGTGGTGAATGGTCAGATCTTTTGCAGTTCAATGAAGGAACTTTTATGTGCGAAGAGTGTAGGGGCGAGGCCGTTAGTTAAATTAAAGCCAATTTTTTTAGCAGATGCAATGCTTGGGACTGTGGCTCGCAAGCTACGTATTTTTGGTTTTGACACTTTATACATTAAAGATATGCATGATGATGATGTGCTAAAAGTTGGGATCTCACAAAAAAGAATTATTCTAACTTGCGATAAGGAACTATTCAAAAGAATCGTAAAGGTAGGGGCTCTTGGTGTTTTACTTGAAGGATCAAATGATTTAGAAGATATAGTTCATGCATTATCTAAACAGGGGGTTTATTCCATAAGTTTTGATACGATGAATTCAAGATGTTCTACATGTAACGGAGTACTATCAAAAGAAAACTATGAGCAGATAAGAAAATATGTACATCCAAATGTCATAAAATGGCATAAAGACTTTTTTCGATGTGAAAATTGCTCTAAAATTTACTGGGAAGGCAGTCACATTTCAGGCATTCGATCTTTAGCGAGGAATTTAGATATCAAAATCAAAGAAAAATTTGCGGAAAAAGATATGACCAAAACTAACTAAGCCATGATTTTTGATCTCGAATTTCTTTAGTTATTTAAAATAAGATAAATTCCAGCCATCAAAAAATAATTGTTCTTGAAAATGAGATCAGCGATATCATTCGCTTTGGAGGAACGTATTTTCAAGAATTATGTAGCAGGGCGGCTGTATTCAATAATCTAGATAGCATCGACTTTAAGCAAACGTATCTTTCATCTCAGTCTACAATATTATTCTTTATATCTGCTAACAAAAGGTTAAAATCACGTAACTAGGCGACCAGACTCTATAATGAGTTCAACTTCTGCGCTAGAGCAAACTATAAACAAAGTTCTCTCCCAGAAAGAAACGGATTTGATAGGACAACTTGATTCTGCTTACCAAGAGTCGATATCTAATCTAGAATCATCTAGGACAAGATTGGAGTCCGAATATGCAAGAATTGTGGAAGGAGCCAAGAAACAGGCAGAAAACCTTCGCAGGCAAATCATTGGATCAAGTCGACTGGCTGCGAGAAACAAGCAACTTATCCTTATTGAAACGGCTGTAAATGATGCTTTTGAAAAGGCCAAGGCAAAATTGGCATCTTCAAATAAAGAAGAAATTTACAAAGATCTTGTTACAAAAATGCTTGAAGATAGCATTTCAGTGATAGGATCGGACCAGGTCATCGTTCAATGCAACAGCAATGATTTTGATTTGGTAAAGAAGACAATTTCTAATATATCTACCGATAATAAAGCAAGAGTGACACTTTCGGATAAGCCTATAAACGTCATTGGAGGAATTCGTGTAAGATCCTCTGACGGATCAACAACATATGATAATACCTTGGATTCGCGTATTGAGCGGTTCAAACCTTTAATAAGGAAGAATATTGTGCAAATGATGAGAGGCGAGAAATAATCTATGGTATCTAAAGGAAGAATCGTATGGGTCAGCGGTCCAGCTGTGAGAGCAGATGGTATGTCTTCTACAAAAATGTACGAGACTGTCGAAGTAGGCGACTTGAAATTAATTGGCGAAGTTCTCAGGTTAACAGGAGATACCGCTTTTATCCAAGTTTATGAATCTACATCTGGCCTAAAGCCAGGTGAACCAGTAATTGGTTCTGGTCAGCCACTTTCAGTTTTGCTAGGTCCTGGTATAATTGGCAAGATTTATGACGGAATTCAACGACCACTCGAAGATATTGCTCAGAAATCAGGATCGTTCATCGGAAGAGGAGTAGCCACAACTCCTGTAGATATGAAGAAAAAATATAGGTTTGTAACCAGCGCGAAAAAAGGAGATGAGGTTAGTGCAGGATCCATTCTTGGTAAAGTGGAAGAAACTCCTCTGCTAACTCACAGTATCCTGGTTCCACCTGACCACCGCGGCGGTAAAATCGTAGATGTTGCAAGGGAAGGTGATTATGACATAGAGCATGTAATTGCCACCGTTGAAAAGGATGGCCACAAAAGCGAGTTGAAGATGTATCACAAGTGGCCAGTCAGGATGCCGCGGCCGTATGCTGAAAGATACGATCCATCCGTTCCATTAGTTACAGGACAACGCATAATTGATACTTACTTTCCTATCGCAAAGGGTGGAACCGGTGCAATTCCTGGAGGGTTTGGAACCGGGAAGACTGTTACATTGCATCAGATTGCAAAATGGGCAGACTCCAAAGTAGTAGTATACATAGGATGTGGCGAACGAGGCAATGAGATGACAGAAGTACTTGTAGAATTTCCCCACCTTATAGACCCCCGGTCTGGACGTCCGCTCATGGAGAGGACCGTACTTGTTGCAAACACAAGTAATATGCCAGTAGCAGCGAGGGAGGCGTCAATTTACACGGGAGTTACAATAGCAGAATACTATAGAGACATGGGGTTTGACGTCGTGCTGGTCGCGGATTCAACAAGCAGATGGGCAGAGGCTCTAAGGGAAATGTCTGGTCGTCTTGAAGAAATGCCTGCAGAAGAAGGATATCCATCCTATCTAGCATCAAGATTGGCTGAATTCTATGAAAGAGCAGGCCGAGTAAGAGCATTAGGCTCACCAGAAAGAGCAGGCTCAGTAACACTTGTCGGCGCGGTATCTCCTTCTGGAGCAGACTTTACTGAGCCGGTTACGACTCACACTATTAGGTTTATTAAAACCTTTTGGGCTCTTGATACCAGATTAGCCTACTCCAGACATTATCCTTCCATTAATTGGATGCAGTCGTATTCAGGATATCTTGAAGATGTGTCAAAATGGTGGAAAGAAAATGTAAGCGCGGAATGGTACGATCTGCGAGCAGAGTCTTATAACATACTTCAGAGAGAAGATACTTTAAAGGAAATAGTGAGACTATTGGGTCCTGAGGCATTGCCAGATGAAGAAAAATTGGTTCTAGAAGTAGCAAGAATGGTGAAAATTGGTATTCTACAACAAAACTCTTTTGATAAGGTGGATACCTATTGTGGCCCAGAAAAACAACTAAAAATGGTAAAATTAATGGTAAACTTCTATAAGGAAGCTCAAAAATCTCTTAAGGAGGGTGCTTCTCTAGCAGATATTAGAGCCATGTCTGTTATAACAACCCTTCTAAAAGCCAAATTTGAAGTTCCTGATGACCAGGTGGTGAAATTGGATTCGATTAATAAACAAATGAGTGATGAGTTTCAAAAGGTATCTGGACGCGAAGAGGTGAAGGTCGTTGTCTGAGACTACTACAGCAGGTGTCGAATACACCAGAGTAGCTGAAATCAAGGGTCCTCTTATGATTATAGAAGGCGTCACAAAGGTATCCTTTGACGAGCTTGTGGAAGTTGAAACATCTGGTGGTGAAAGAAGACTAGGCCGGGTAGTGGAAGTAGGCTACGGAAAAGCTGTAGTTCAGATCTTTGAAGGTACGACTGGCCTTGCAATAAGCGGTACAAGAGCAAAGTTCCTTGGTAAAACCATGACCATGCCTGTTTCGCAAGAATTACTTGGCAGAGTATTTGATGGGCTTGGAAGACCTAATGATGGACTTCCTGACCCAGTCGCAGATAGATTTATTGACGTCAACGGAGAGCCAATGAATCCAGAGCGCCGGGAATATCCAACATCTTTCATCCAGACGGGCGTTTCAGTCATAGATGGGATGCTTACACTGGTCAGAGGTCAGAAACTTCCCATTTTTTCAGGTTCCGGAATGCCTCATAACATTCTCGCAGCGCAGATTGCACGCCAAGCATCTGTAGTAGGAACAAAAGAAGACTTTGCAGTGGTGTTTGCCGCTATTGGTGTTCAATATTCTGAGGCACAGTATTTCAAACGCAGTTTGGAGGAATCAGGTGCGCTTCGGAGAAGCGTCTTGTTCCTAAACCTTGCGGATGATCCAGCTATAGAGAGAATTATAACTCCGAGAGTCGCTTTAACGGTAGCTGAATATTTGGCATTTGATTTGGGAATGCATGTGTTAGCAATTCTAACAGACATGACAAATTATGCTGAAGCACTCAGAGAAATTAGCGCTGCAAGAGAAGAGGTTCCTGGTAGGAAGGGATATCCAGGTTACTTGTATACAGATCTTGCAAATAACTATGAACGTGCAGGCAGAATCAAAGGCAAGGATGGAAGTGTAACTCAAGTTCCAATTTTATCAATGCCGGCAGACGATATAACCCATCCAATCCCAGACCTCACAGGCTATATTACTGAAGGGCAAATTGTCCTTGGCCGTGATCTCTTTAGAAAAGGCGTCTACCCACCTGTAAATGTCCTTATGTCTCTCTCGAGGTTGATGAAAGATGGAGTAGGCGAGGGAAAGACACGAGCTGATCACATGGAAGTTGGAAACCAACTGTACGATGCCTATTCAAGAACCCAAGAAGTAAGGGCACTTTCAGAGATCGTTGGGAGGGCAGGTTTGACTGGTATTGATTTAAAATATCTTGACTCAGGCGATATATTCGAAAGCCAATTTTTAAAGCAGAGCAATGACGAAAATAGAAGCTTGGAAGAAACAATGAGCAGAGCATGGGATGTATTATCCACGCTGCCTGAAGGCGAGTTGACAAAGATAAAAGAGAAGAATGTGAGGCAATACTACAAAGGGAATAAGTAAACTAGCATGTCATTTGGAACAAGAGTCAGCGCTACAAAAATTGAGCTTATTAAAATTAGGCGATCTATGCAAGTAGCAAAAATGGTCCACAAGATCCTCGACGACAAACGTGAGGTGTTATTAAAAAAAATTGACGAAATGATCGAAGAAGCTAACAAGGCTAGAGGGGATATATGGTCTCCACTTGGCGAAATATACACGGCTGTTTATGATGCTTATATGTCACTTGGCACTGCAACCTTAGAATCCGTCTCAGATTCAACTCCAAGCATTATGGAAGTTAATGTTAATGTTAGAAGAATCGTGGATGTAAAGATCCCCACCCTTCAAGTAACGACTAAGGAGGGCGGCCAAGATCTATCTTATGGATTTGTCGAGACGAACGCGTCGGTAGACAAAGCAGCTAAACTTATCAAGAATATGCTTCCAAAAGTTTGCAAAGCTGCAGAGTATGAAAACGCCATATTTAGTCTAGCAAAGGAGCTTGAGCGCACCCAGAAACTTATCAACGCACTTGAATTTGTGATCATACCTCAGTACGAGGGTGCGGTAGCTTTTATACGTGCAACCCTTGAGGAGCGTGAGAGAGAAGAATTTGTTCGCCTCAAGAAGGTTAAAGTAGTGCTTGAGAAGAGAAAGGTTGCAGAACAGCAAGGTAGCGCGATTGAAAAGATATGACTGACGATATAATTGCCAGCCATTTTGAGAAGGCTCGAGCACGATTAAAGGCAGAACACGATTCGATGGTTCAAAAGATCAAAGAAGAAATTCAGAATAGCAAGAAGAAGACATTATCTAAAATTTAAATCTTCTAATAATTTTCAACCAT
>DATDNG010000182.1:0-2244 GCA_036518375.1 Nitrososphaeraceae archaeon
TAGAGGAACAGGATAAGAAATTTGACCGAAGGTTACAAAGCTTGTTAGATCAGTTTGAACGCGAAGTCGAGCCCTATGACAGATTGTCAGCCATATCAATGATTGCAACACCGATAGGCGTTATTATCTCCATATTTCTTCCTTTGTTGTCCATCCAATATCTTTCTCAAAGTAATCCGTATACTTCCATTGCTTCAAGTTCGACAATTTATTATACTGTTGTCGGTATTCTGATAACAATATGCGTCACAAAGCTTCCGCTGTTCTATGTAGACCATAAAAAGCATGAAATCTCTAGAATAAAATACAAGCCGATAGCCGGCGTGTGTATGTGTGACTTGAGCCAGCTGAGAGCACATATGAATAGGATGGAGAAATCAAAAACAATGGGGGAGCGTATGAGACACGCAAAGCTAGTAAATTATTACAGACATCAGATCGGATGGAAATAAAAATATAAATGCATGGTCTAATCTTTATAGTATATTTTATATTCTAGTTGAGCCAGCCCTGTCATGATGTGTTATAATATTGAGGATCGAATGTGAAGCAATAGACAAGAATGATGATGGAGAGTTTTGAATTCCAATCCCACGAAGGTTAGTGCAAGCGGGATCTTTACTGCCTCAACACTCTTGGCGCTTTCAATTTCTGTCCCAGCTATAATTGTGACATTGGTAATGTATTACATTCTCAAAACGAGCCTGACCTTGACATTAATAGCTAGCTTGATAACCCTTTTTCTAGCTATGGGATTTAGCTACAAAATATCTAAAAAAATCATGAAGATACAGCAAAAAAATAAGAATGAAGGCACCAGCCAAGCACCCTAGATAAAATCCTTCTACAACCAGATAAAAAGCGATATACGTATAATGATTTTTTGTTTGTGCCTTTTTATGAATCTAAATCTTATACCTAGTGTTTGAGTTTTAGCAAAAATGTTATCATAATAGAATATTGTTATATCGTTAAAAACTCGTTACACCTTGAAGCTTGGGTGAGTTAGAAGACGGGTAAGTCGTGGTCAGTAAGACTGAGGGACAAATTCAGAGATACCCATCAGTACACTACACACACCTTCATCACATGAAAGTTTTAATATTCTAACATACTTACTTACCTATCCAAAATGGATTCTACTTACTTACCGCAAGACACAAAGAGAGAATATATTCGGCAGCTTATCCGGTCAAATCACAATAACAATTACTCAGATGACGACATAGCAAGGATCGCGCACACTACAAAGCAATATGTCTGGAAAGAAAAAAGCAGGATGGTCTCTGAAGGGCTTTTGGTAAGCCGCCGGAGGAGGACGCTAAAAATTACCACAGAAAGAAATGATGAGACGACAACGATGTTTTTTTCACAGGCAGCAGCAAACTCTCAGGAAGAAAGAGGAGCAGTTCCACTCATCTCTCCCTCCTCATCTTCAATATCATCCTCAGCAAGAACAAATGCAAGATCTAGTACCGACGGTTATGCGCGCCACTTGAATATTTTGCCTGTAGATTCTGAAGGAATCAAAAAATTATACACAGAATTTAAGAACAAAAAGAAACCAGTTGATATTATAGCTGAGCATGGATTTCCCCCGGCAGTTGTTGAAGTGGAATATAAAAGATTTTTGAAGCTTCAGGACATGGATATTTGGAGGCTTCAAGATTACATAGGAAATGACCTTTTGAAGTACCCATTTCAAGATGCTGAGCCACTAGAGAAAAGCTACAAACAAAAGGGCTATTTGACTACAGAGGAAATGATTCAAGTTTTGAGAAAGAAGGATGAACACCTCATAAAGTTCGGTTAGGTTCGACAAATGTTTATACTCAACACCAGATTAATACGGGTCAAATGATATATCTGGGTCTGGTCGACCTACTATAGAGACACTACTACTACATTACTAAATATTTGCTTTTACTCATAAAAATAAAAATTGATATAATAAAACGATTTTTGTTCTGTGGTGTTTATATATTTTAATACTTTAGCATATATTTTAATAATAAAGCCAGCGTCTTATAGCATTAGATTGTTACGGTTACTCCAACTATTATGTAGAATGTGGATATTTGGGCATGAATTGGTATGAAAATAAAGTAATCTCTACCATGCTTTATTGTTCAGTTCTTACCTATTCTTTTCAATAGCGCTTTAGCGCTTCCCTTTTTGCTTTCATGATGAGGATTGATTGAATTTTATTCCAAACAGATTAGCAAACTTTCCTCCTACTGGCTC
>DATDNG010000183.1:0-4262 GCA_036518375.1 Nitrososphaeraceae archaeon
TCAAAGACCGATCGCAATTCTACCAGGACTTCGCGCTGTCGTTCTATGGAGCCAACCGGCCCGGCGCGAAAGTCTCGCAGGGGATGTTGGATCAGTTCTGGCTTTGGAGCATGCAGGCCGGCCTCAAGAATGCCTACGAAAGCATCAAGGCATTCTCAGAGACTGATTTCACCGAGGACCTCAAGAAGTTCGATGTTCCAACCTTGGTGATGCATGGTGAGGACGATCAGATCGTTCCCGTCAAGGACGCAGCTAAGAAATCGGCTAGGCTCATCAAAGGCGCGAAGGAAATCTACTACCCGGGCGCGCCTCACGGCCTCACGGCTACACTTCAGGATCAGGTCAATGCCGATCTGTTGTCCTTCCTGAGATCCTAGACGTGGCACCAGACCTCGTAAGATGTGGTGTTTGCAGTAAGTATTGAGCGTGCTGCTCTAAAGAGGTGATAAGTACAACTCATGACTACGGCTACCAACTACTCAGCAGATGACACTGCTCTACTGATAGTAGATCCTTACAATGATTTCATGAGTGAAGGAGGCAAGCTCTATGAGCGTACTAAAGAGACAGCTGAGGCAGTCGGCTTTTATGACAATATGCGCAAGCTGATTCCTGCTGTGCGAGCAGCACACATCCAAGTCTTCATCGTACCTCATCACCGCTGGCGAGAAGGAGCGTATAAAGGATGGAAGCATATGAATCCATCACAAATCCGTGCAAACGAAGACCAGGACTTTGCTGCTGGAACTTGGGGTGGCGAGTTCCATCCTGAATTTGGTCCTCGCGAAGGTGATGTAATCGTGCTTGAGCATTGGGCACAAAGCGGCTTTGCCAATACCGATCTTGACTCACAACTCAACCAGCGTGGGGTTCAGAAAATAATTTTGGTTGGCATGATAGCGAACACCTGTATCGAAGCCACAGCTCGCCTTGGCATGGAGCTTGGCTACCATGTTACTCTCATTAAGGACGCAACTGCTGCGTTCAGTCATGAAGGCATGCATGCTGCGCATGAAGTCAATGGACCGCAATTTGCACACGCTATTTTGACCACCAAGGAGCTGCTGAGCCTGTTGCCTGCAAAACAGGGATGAAAATCACAAATAAAATGGTCAAATGACAAAAACCTAGCAAAATTACACTCTTCGTTCGTCAAATGAATCTGATTATGACGAAGTTGAAGATCAGTTAGAAGAAGAAGAACAAGAAGCGTTAACCATTTACCAGGAACTTTAGAAGAACGTCTGCAGTTGTTTCATTACAATTTTAGGAAATCGGTCTTTGATTTTCTGTTACGTTCTCATGTCATCTACTTGTTTAGTTTTTCTTTCTTTCCTTATGCTTGTTAGTATATCCACATAGCATAACATATTGGAAATGTTGGTCTTTATTATCAATTCAATTTCATATATATAACAATAACAAGACTTAAGTTCGTGGTTTATTATCTATCAACTCAAACGATTTGGTATTGTTATTATGATAATAATAATTTTGAGCAGAACCATTAGATCTAACAGCTTTTTTGGCAGCGTTAAAGATGATCTCTGCAACGTACGACTCAATTCCCATTATAGAAGCAATTTCAGCTGGCCCATGTTTGAGTATCGATTGGATAGTAAAATCTGCATGTATTAATGCATCCTTTAGACCATCAGCAATCTCAAGAGCATGAATATTAAGATACATTTACAGCTATAAAGCGAACAATAAAAGAAAAATCTATTCAGTATGAAATACGGCTATTACATGGTTGGATATAGATCTATGTGATCAAATATAGATAAAAGAATAATAATATACATTACATTATGTGATTTAAACCAAGTGTATTTAGATTTGATATTTGCTTTTGGCTTTTTATGTAGTATATGATAGTATCACTAATACAACTGGGTAATGAAACTATTACCCAGCCTCATATAACTAGGTAATGAAATATACTTTTCGCTAGGTATTTTTATTTTGTGGTATGGCGAAGCAGATAAACTCTAACTACAAACTGATGGAGTCATTATTAATTCTAGCGCTTATCTCAAGGGTACTTGTCACCAACGTCAATATCTGCACTATAGAAAAATGTATGACTAGGTATTGCTTACTTATTTTCAATGGTTGAAAGAGATAGGCAGCAAGACAAACAAGAAAATATTTCAGCATCAGGATTGAGTCCCTTCAAATCTACTATGTATAGGGCGTTATGGATTACAGCCCTCTTTTCATATGTTGGTGCGGCTATGTATGATGTAGGGGCATCATGGCTAATGACTTCACTTGCTCCTACTCCCTTATTTGTTTCTCTTGTCACAACTGCTACCACTTTGCCAATTTTTCTATTTGCGTTACCATCCGGGATATTATCCGACATTTTTGATAGGCGCAGTATACTCCTTATCACATGTGCATATATGTTTACAATATCTACTTTGCTAGGAATCCTCACCTTTATTGGTTTGACTACCCCAACAATACTATTGATTCTTACTTTTGCACTAGGAGCAGGTACGACTATGATCAGGACTCCTATCATCCCTACTATGAGTGGACTGGTATCAAGATCAGAACTGCCTGCCGCTCTAACTCTTAGTGCCCTTGCTAGTAACATAGGCCGTGTAATCGGCCCAACAGTTGGTGGTTTTATTGTAGCTGCAATTGCACCTTGGGCTGTATTTTTTCTTAATTCAGCTTCCTTTATTTGCATGATCATAGTCTTAAGTAGATTGCCAAAAAAGTCCAATGTTCAACAACAACAACAACATAATCAACATCAGCAGCAGCATCAACAACAACAACAAAGCTCTCTACCCCCGGAGAATATAGTTAGAGCTATTCTAGTTCAGATGCGGTATGTACGCTATTCCCAAGCTGCACATGTATTAATTGTACGTGCAGGTTTGTTTACATTATGTAGTAGTGCATTATTATCTCTTTTACCACTCTTAGCTAAACGAGAATTAGGACTTGATTCCACCGGATTTGGAGTGCTATTAGGATCTTTTGGTATGGGTGCAATTGTAGGTGGAATTGTAATTTTGCCAAGGTTACGACCTAAGGCTTCAGTAGAATCTCTTATTACAGGTTCTATAGCGTTACTTGCAATTGTAACGTTTACAGTGGGATATGTGCAAGATTTTGGAATTCTTTGCATAGTGATGGCGCTAGGAGGAGCAGCTTACATCACAATATTATCAAAGTTTTATACAATTGGAATAAAATCTGCACCAAAATGGATTGGAGCTAGAGTATTAGCAGTATATTTGCTTATCCTAAATGGCGGCTTGGTAGTTGGAAGTTTAATATGGGGTACAGTAGCTAACGTATTTGGTATCCCGATCACACTGTTAGTAGCTTCATTAGCCTCAGGTGCGACCATTATAGCTAAGAAACGTTATAGCAGTACTTTGTTAGATGACCTTGATTTTACACCAGCAAGTGATCATTGGTCACTTCCTCCTCAGTCCTCAGTTGATCCTTTACAAAATGAAAATCAAGCTCTAATAACAATCGAATACAACAAGATTGATCCCAAATTATCTGATGAGTTTGAGCAAAGTGTACATGAATTAGGACGCATACTTAGAAGTGAGGGAATGGCATACTGGGAATTATTCCAAGATCCAGCAGATATTGGTCACTACATCGAAATTAGGATTGCTGATACCTGGACTGATCATATCCGTCAGCATGAATATGTTACCAGGAATGTTCAAGTTATGGAAAATAAAATACGCGCACTTATCAAGGATTGTCCCCAACCAATAATATCGCATTACATAGGAAAATCTCCTCCCAAATAGCTTTTAAGTAGAAAGGCCGGGCTGATGGATTTTCAGTTTGTAAGTAATAATCAATTGACATATACTTATCAGGAAAGATTCAAGCGATGATTTATGAGGAGCAACTACACTGTAAAGCACAACTATGTCCAATACACGCAGGGGACTTCCTATAACTAGCTCCCGTATTGAGAAAATATTTCCGAAATTAATACCAGCGCAGCTTAGTCGCATTGCAGCGCGCGGACACATACGCGCGGTGGAGGGCGGCGAAGTACTTTATGAACAGGGACACAGAGCGGCACCGTTTTTTGTGGTTATCTCAGGCGAACTCGAAGTTGTGCGACCTTCGGTTCCTGTTGAGACTCTTGTCACAGTCTATGAACCCGGCCAGTTCACTGGTGAAGTCGGCACACTTTCCGGACGGCCGACTCTCTTTCGCGTTCGTGCCACCAAGCCAGGTAAGGTGATAGAACTGGATCGGCA
>DATDNG010000184.1:0-3406 GCA_036518375.1 Nitrososphaeraceae archaeon
TGATTGTACCCAATATCAGACATCTTTATAACTTTAAACCCATTATCATGTAGATATTTCATCTCAGCTGAAAATAAACCCACGTCAGTATATGACTTGTCTGGTAGATATTTGAGATTACTATTTACTACAAAGTCATGGTAGACAACGATAGGTATTGCATTTATACATCCGTTTTTATTGTAATTCTCTTCAAGATTTACTTCTTGAATAAATTGAAGAAACATCTGTGAATTATCATATGAAATGTTTGCATTTGGTTGAAGTGGTTTTGGACGATCGCTCCAATTTCTAATATCATACCTATTTTCAAATGTTAGTTTTCCTTTTTTGTTAAAAGGCATGCAACTATTCACGGTTTTTTTATAACCATTACAATGTAGAAAATCTAAGGGTGCATCTCCAGTTCTGGCCAAGTCATAATATTTTGAAACAACATTGACTACTGTTGCATTTGAATGTCCAGTGCTAGCAGGATACGCAAAAATTGTGGAATTAACTCCTACGTGATCTAAAAGACATTGTTTTGATCCACCAACTTCATAAACTAAATTTTGCTCCGATTTCGCGTCAAGGTTGGTATGAGTCATTGAATGTGACTCTATGTCGTGTCCTTCCTCTTCCAAAGTCTTGATATCTTGCCAAGTCATTCGTGTTTTATCCTTACCCTGAGTACCATTATTAACATAATTGCAGACTGTAAAAAAACTACCTTTAAAGTCATATTTATCTAGGATTGGTTTAGCAAAAGTAAATTGGCTCTTGTTTGAATCATCAAAAGCAAGAACTATGAGTTTACTGCTATTCTTAGCGCCATTTTGTGCAGGAAGTATTGGTAAAGTGTAGGAGTATGCATTTTGAACTGAAAGTGACAGTATACATGCTCCATTAAATATCAAACCCAGTGTAAGGAGCGAAACAAGAAATATGATTTTTAACATGGCATATCCTCATGCCTTTTTTGTGCTCGCAAGGCCTGAATTTGGACTCTGAATTAACATATAAATTTAGCCTAACCAAGTTCTGTTAATACACTGATTATGATAATGAGAATTTGACAGATAGAAGTTTATCAGATTTGATAGTGGACTGTACTATTAATACTTATTCTTGTTATTGGTAACGCTTTATTGGCATATGTAGTAGACAACTTTTCTGATTTCTCGCAATCAATTCGTGGCTAGTTCACAGGGTTTGATGTAATATATGACTGTTAGTAATAAAAGTATCAACAAACACAAAGAAAAGAACTTTACAATAGTAGCTAGCGTGAGTCAAGAAGAGCTAAGGGGTAAGCTAGATTTTGCAGTAAGCAGAATATACCAAGATGGTAATCTAATCACTAGGATTGAGACAGAAGAGATCAAGCCTGAACTACCAAGTGGAAAAGCTGAGAGCATAGTTTACTATATCGCTAGAATTGAGTTCGAAAAAAAGAGAGTGAACAAGTGATATGATAATTATGACAACTACTATCAACAAACATAACAGTATTCTTCCAATAATAGTTGGAATAATAATAATAGTAATAGTAACTGCCAGTATTGCTGCTAATGCAGCAGCAACAACCACCAACACAACAACAACAATAACAAAACCATTTCCCTGTTTAAGTGGAGACATTAATGATTACTGTCTTGGATATCATCATGGCGCATCAGCTGCCGATAAAGATAGAAGTAATGATAATAGTACAGTATCTTTCAGTCAGTATAGATGTAATGATGGTAATAGCCAATATTGTGCTGGATTTGCGCGCGGATATATTGATGAGACTGCTGAGTTACAATGAGATCATTTGCCATAAACAAAATCGCACTAAGACCTATCAGCCATCATGATGATGTAGCTAGGCTGAAGAGGTAGCAAAGAAAAGAGAAACCCCCTTACAGCCAAATGGTATTCGTTTATCTATAATAACAATAGTATTAACAGCTGCCTTTGTGATCAAAAATGCAGAACAGGGAGCCGTGATGTTCTATATGACTTGAAAGATAGAGCTTGATCCGCGCTTGTGTATCATCATCAGGCTGGATATCAGGGCGCAAGATGATGATGTTCTTGTTGTTGCATGTTGAAAGGAAAAGATATGGTTTGGTTATCTTCTATCATTCCATCTGAAGTGATAGGTAATGTTATCATAATCAGCAACGTCTAGATTTATACTGAGTAATAATATCTAATGATATTATTATTAATAAATAAACCTGGTAGCAGGTATTATCTAAGGATAATAAACGTTCCTTTATGCATAAAGAACGGTAGAAAGTGTTGCGTCAAAGACAGTGTTAGACCCATATCCAACAGCAGGTGTTGGTGTTTTTTTCGTTACAGTATTTGTTTACCTCAGGATAGCCGTTTGTGATGTATTTCTCAAATTAGAGATGAGTGTTTGTGATAGTACAAGTTAGTTGTCCAGCACTTATGGTACCATGATAGATAGGTTCAGATATGCAATAGAACTAAGAGATAGAACATACTTTTAAGATTTGTTTGCTAACGATTGCATCGTTTGATTCTCAGTCTAAAAAGTTAATAATCAAACTATAGGAACAATCACCTGAATGCAAATATACTATGTCATAGAGAAATGTTAGAGATATATGAACCACACAACTCTAGCATTAGTTGTTGTCTTAGCGGCAGCAATAGGCTCCTACATATTCGTAGCACCACAAAGCGCAGCAGCACAGGACTTTAACACCAACAACTCAGGCTCACAAAGCAGTACTGCGACAGGCGCTGCTACTGCCGGCAATGGTGGCAGCCTTGATCTGTGTATTTTCTTCTGTAAGGCGCCTGGCGGAGATGCAAGTGTTAGCCAAGACATTTGTCAACAAATAGCCCAATCTGGTGCAAATGGAACTTCAACCAATGACATTAGCCCATGCTAAATTGACTCTACATGTGTTGATTGACTATCATCAACTGCATGCCAAGTCATAAACCTCTTTATTTTTTGTATTAGATACAAAGCATGAATAACATCTCAATTAAGAGCGCTAATGCTGATGATTAGAAGAATACTAAGGCAATAGCAGTTCTTTTTTATTAGCATTGCTACTACTACTATTATAATCCTTTTTTCTAAGTAAGCAAGGACATATGTATGGCCGATTAATTAACAAGATTCCAATTCTGAGTATCAACAAAATAACGCCTAGAGACATGGTAAAGAGGTTAGTCTTGATCATTGTTATATGTATGAATATTATCGATGGGACAAGATAAGCATTTATGAAAGAATGGTTACTTCAAACTGACTATAAAATGATGAAAGATATAAACAAAGAAGGATTTGCTTGTATTTTTCTTCTATTATCATTATTATTATTGCCATTGTCATCACAGCTAGAAATTGTCTTAGGTGATGTAAAGGCACAACCACAACGAGTATTATCTAGTA
>DATDNG010000185.1:0-8637 GCA_036518375.1 Nitrososphaeraceae archaeon
CTAACTTCATTTAATGTCTTCATTTGTTCACTTGTCAATTCAAACTCTAGACAAGATAGATTATTCTTCATCTGGGATTCTTTTCTCGCAGTGCGAGAGAGCAAAACATATCTCTAGATCATCTCTAACAAATAAATAAAAAAAAGATTCATCAGATGATCTTCATTCTGCTAGTCTTGATAGTTAATTTAAATCGGACTAGTGGTTCTCATGATCGGATCGAGCAGCACCTACATTAACCCTGCTTCTATCAAAAATTCTTTATGGAATTCGTCCCCATTGGAAGTATACAGTACCACCTTTACAAGATGAAGATATGGGTGATTGTGCGTCTGTCATAGAACTCCATACCTCAATCTCACCCAAGATTTCTTCTATTTTTTCTTGTGAAGCTATGGCAGATGATACGAGATTTATTATCTCTTCTTTTGAATATGATTTAGATGGATTAGTCCTCAGCAAATTTTCTATTCTTCCTTGAACATCCTCTCTTTTACTGTCTGTCATAATTTTATTGTGGTATCTCGATTATTTTTATATAAACAATTCTCTATTTTCTATCCTGCAACAACAATTAGTACAAACAATTTAAAATATTATGACTCATATCTTTGAATAGAATAGCTTGAAACTGTTGCCAAATGTTCACACACTAAACGATACACCAGAGTGAATCTCGAAAAATAGATTTGTTGAGATGTATATGTATGTATAATAATTATCAGGTTATGGAAGATAAACAGGTATTATTAATGACATCAAAGAAACGTCAGTCATTAAATAACCTGGATTTGTAGTTATCTTTTTTTATGTGTAGACAAATAAGTAAGACCAGAATATAGCAATATTATATCACGATATAAGAGGTAGAATAATTTAAGAATTTTCCTTTGCGTGTAATACATTAAGGGCCGAACCGGAATGAAACCATTCTATTTGTGATTCGTTGTAAGAATGCTTCAGGCTTATCTCATTCGTCGTTCCATCCTTGTGGTGCAAGTGACATCTTACAAGTTTTCCGGGTTGGAGATCTCGAAGGCCTAATATACTTATTCTATCTTCTTCCATTACTTTGTCATAATCATATGCATTCTCAAAAGTCAAGGCGAGTATGCCCTGTTTTTTAAGATTTGTTTCATGAATTCTAGCAAAGCTTTTGGCAATAACTGCAGCACATCCTAAATACCTAGGACTCATGGCTGCATGTTCTCTACTGCTTCCCTCTCCATAGTTTTGATCTCCAATAATAATCCATTTCAAACCTTTTCGTTTATACTCTCTTGCTATCTGAGGGAATGTTTGAATTTCATCTGTGAGAACATTTTTCCCACTTCCCACTTCTTGTGTATAGGCATTAACTGCGCCAAGGAGCAAGTTATCACTAATCCTGTCAAGATGGCCTCTGTACATCAACCAGGCTCCAGCAGGAGAAATATGATCTGTAGTGCACTTTCCTTCTACCTTTGAAAGAATTAGAAGGTTTTGGAAATCCTTTCCATCCCACCGAGGAAATGCTTCGAGTTTCTGTAATCTGCTACTGTTTTTATTTATTATTACATCAATAGAATCAGGGTCATCAGATGGCGGAATGTAAATGTCCTTGACGCTTTTGAAACCATCTTGAGGAACCTCCGGCGCTACCTTTGGAGGATCCAGCTTAAATTTTCTGCCATCTTTCGCGGTGAGCTCGTCAGCAAAAGGATTAAATGACAACCTTCCGCCAAGGGCTAAAGCTATTACGATTTCAGGGCTTGCAATGAAATTCATTGTCTCTCTTCTCCCATCATTTCTGCCCGGAAAATTCCTATTGTATGATGTGACGATAGTATTTGGTTCTCCTTTCTTTAGCTCCGGTCTGCTCCATTGGCCTATGCATGGCCCGCATGCATTTGCAAGGACGGTAGCACCAATTGACTTCATGGATTCGACCTGTCCATCTCGTTCAATAGTGGCTCTCACCATTTCAGAGCCAGGAGTCACAAGAAGAGGTACTTTTATTTTTGCTCCTTTTGATCTAGCTTGTTCTGCAATGCTAGCTGCACGTGACATATCTTCGTAGGAAGAATTTGTACAGGATCCAATTAGTGCAACTGAAATTTCATCAACGTAGGCGTTCTTTTTTACGTCTTCTGCCATCTGTGATATGGGCCGTGCAAGATCTGGAGTATGTGGTCCTACTATATGGGGGCCCAGTTCAGAAAGATTAATGTGAATTACATGATCAAAATATTTTTTTGAATCATTTTTTATTTCGGCATCTTCAGTCAATATCTCAATACATTCATTTGCAAGATCAGATATTCCACTGCGGCCTGTTGCTCTAAGATACGTCTCCATTCTCTCATCGTATGGGAAAATCGAGCATGTAGCACCAAGTTCAGCTCCCATATTGGTTATAGTTGCCTTTCCAGTACAGCTAATTGATCTTGAACCAGGTCCAAAATATTCTATTATTGCGTTTGTACCACCAGATACAGTAAGTCTTGAAGCAACGTACAGTATGATGTCTTTTGGAGCAGTCCAATTGTTGAGTTCTCCTGTCAGATATACACCAATGCGCTTGGGATACAAAAGTTCCCAATCCATCCCTGCCATTGTTTCGGCAGCATCCAATCCTCCCACACCTATTGCAACCATCCCAAGTCCTCCTGCATTTGGTGTGTGTGAATCAGTCCCTATCATCAAACCCCCGGGGAACGCATAGTTCTCAAGTACCACTTGATGTATAATTCCAGCGCCAGGCTTCCAAAATCCCAGGCCATATTTTCTAGATGCAGATTCTAGGAACTTGTAAACTTCGTTATTTTCATATATGGCAGCCTTTGTATCAGATTCGCCCTCGACTCGTGCTTGTATTAGGTGATCGCAATGTACCGTAGTTGGAAGAGCGGTTCGTTTTAGGCCCGCTTGCATAAACTGAAGTATAGTCATCTGTCCAGTAACGTCTTGTAATGCAACTCTATCTGGTTTTAAAAAGACATAACTTTTGCCCGGTTGTGGCTCATTTTTTTCCATCGTTGCAAAATGACCTATTAATATTTTTTCACTTAATGTAAGAGGTCTATTAACAATTTTTCTAAATTCGGAAATATTTCTTTGCGAGTTTTTATAAACTAAACGTACATTCTCTGGGGTTGTTCCTACCTGATCCGTCAATATATGATGCATCTGCGCAAAAGTACCTTGACCGAAGTTGTAATAAGAATTAATCGGGATGCAGATAGACGACTTTGCATACCAGTATCTACTTCTTGAAGAAATATAGCAAAGTTGTCATTTGCAGTTTAGTAGATTCTTGGATTAAAAAGTGCTCACGTATACAAAAGAACTTTAAAATTGTTAATTTTTAAAATATGTTGTTCAATTGTGCTTGGCGATTCTGAACATGTAGGGACCTAATTTTACAGCCTTTGCCGTTAAAGAGGTTCCACAGTTTCAGCTTTGTTTACTGCGCCGCCAAGCACCGACTTCAAGCCATGGTTGTCGGTCTCATTGTTATAATGTATTGTAATTAATTGTATAAAAACATTTCATTATATATAATAATCCTATATAGATTGTATTACTTATAATTATTTCATATATTTATTTAGTTTAATCAATAAATTATAGTAATGTGGAGAACGTCTCCCAATGAAATAAAATAAAGGTAAGGAAGGTATTGCATTTTTGGCGCTTCACATTTTTCCTGAATTCTGTTATTGCTATTCCCCTTCAGTATTGCTCGAAGTTAGTTGTTTATGATAGACAGCAAACATGCTCGCTTTGTTCTTACCTTTAGCAGTTGTAGTTATAAAATTTGCAACAGGAAAGCTCGTGTTTGTTTAATAAATCAGTTATGTAAATAACCAAGACCTTGCTATGATGGATGAGTTATAATAGCATGTATACTGCAGGCTTACGTGAAGGGAATTGTTTTTGATTCAGATGGAGTGTTATAGTATATTCCATGCCCGATGATTGTAAGGCTTGGAAAGCTGCATTTAAAGAAGTAGCTGTAGAACAAACCTTAACTTGAAAATGATATGATCAAATTATGCCCCACTCTGAAGTGCTGGTATTGACGCAGATGAGAGAATAAAATAAATGTATCTTACAAAATAATATATCTATATCAATGCATCAGTTTTATGTTACGAAATTTTCAATTATTATAGATTTAAGAATATACACTAGCTTGGTATTTTGACGAAATCTGATCCAAATATAGGTTCAACATGAAGCATGGGATGTGGATGTTTAACACACAGTTTGAACGTATACCGCAATCCAAGAACTATACTATAAAAAATATTGCGCGAAATACCGAATGTCCGACTCTTGTCCTTGATGCAGAGAAAGATGACTCTTTTCCCGGACGGCCAAAGGAAGTGTTAGAAACCCTAACCTGTCCAAAGAGATACTGTAAATACTGTCTTAAACATGATTTAACATATACTAAATTGAGAACACTTACCTTATTCCTGTTCGAATTATTAAATCTAGGTTAGTGACTGTACACTCCTTTATTACAAAATGGATGGGTTTTGGTTCTTCTAATCCAAATGGACGAGGAGTAGTACTAGTGGCATTACCTGACGTGGGACAAATTACATAATTACCAGGAGCCAACCTCATTCTATAATTGCCATTTTGATCAGATTTAGTCTTGGATAATATAGTTTTGCAGTCTTTTGAAGAAGACACCATAACTTCATAATTTGGATAGCGGCCACTGCATGGTGGAACGGTAATATTCGTTTTTTTAGGGTTACAATTCAAACCTTCAAAATATATGTTACCTTGTAAGTTCCATGAATCAGATTTTGATTCTGTAAAAGAGGAGTAATTACTTGATAATTGACCATTTGTCTCTGAAGAGTTATTTGGATCTATAGACATCATTTCTAACATCGGAGAATACAATAAGGTGTGATAATAATATGTTGATCTTTTATCAACTATATCTTTACTTTTTTTATTATCTATAGATGGTAGGCTACTATCACCACTAGAATTACTACTAACAGCCAAAACCAACGTAGTATGTCCTCCTTGCGGTTGAATACCAGTCGGAGTTACTGTCGAGGGTGATTCTCTCAAAGGGGAATTTATGGTTGTAGTATTTGCCTGTGGACCAAATATAAGATATACTGGTTCTATAAAATCCTCTGTGCTTCCACCTTGAAGAGTATATCCTGAAGCTACCCAGTTGACAACTGATCCGCTATAAGGCCTTATCCTGAGAAAATCACCCCAATCATTTTGAGAGGGATCATTTGTTCCACGCATCACAGATTCCATTTTCCAAGCTGATTGAAGCTTGGTGGCACCATTATTACTGTTATTGTTATTGTTATTGTTATTGCTGTTATCACTTATTCCAATAGCCAAGCTTGGATTTACTTTTCCACCGCCATAGAAAGCGACTATACCTAGGTCTCCCTTACTATTAGGTGATACAGAACCATACATCCACGCATAATCTGGACTCCAGATATAAGGACTTTCAAGATATGTCATGTCGCTTAATTTGAATTTCGCAGCATTAAGATATGGCCAAGGGAACCCTGTTCCTGCAGATGCCATCCACATAAAACCAATGGTACCTTGCGATACCCAACCTACTAATATTCTGCTATCTGCCCTGCCGCACCAATCATTAGAGTCTGGACCCTTGCAAGACATGGTTACGTCAGAGCTGCTCGTCCAAGCGGGAATGTCACGATCGTACGAAGTTATTGCTGACTGTGTGTCTGACCATCGGAATATTCTCACACGACTGTTTGAAACATGGCTGGCCCAATACATTGTATCTGTTGCTCCTTGAACAGGGGTGAAATTGAATAGTGATTTGTCTGAGTAATAACTAAATGAGACATTAGATTTTCCAACGCTTAGGTCCTGAAGTGACCACCGTGAGATAACTGTGCGCAGTAGCTTTCCGCTTTGGTCAAACATATTCGAAGTTATATAGAGGTATTTATTGCTGAGAGCAAGCTGGGGATAATCCCAAAATTGGTGGCTCCAAGTTCCGTTGAAATTTCTAGGGGATATATTGTAAAACAACCAGTTTGAGGTATCACTAGAAATACCCAACCTAAAGCGGTTTTCCCCGTTGGAATCAAACGCTCCTAGTCTATACCATATAAAGATTTGGTGAATGGAATCATATACAACGTCCTGATCACAGCAAAAGTCATGCATATCTCTGAATGGATCAATATATGTCCAAGTTGAACCGCCATCTAATGATCTGACGTCATACCAATTTCCTGTATAGAATATCAAGTTACCTCTATTAGCCAGACTTGGTTCGCTAGCGAGGGATACTGAAGTTCGTGGCACGGCGACTGACTTGTTGGCGAAAATCTGAAGGCCACCAGTAGCTGAGAGGTTGTTTTCTGAATGCAGTAGTCCTTCATGTGATGATAGAGGAGAGGATGGTGATGGCGTTGTTGATGATGATGATATTGTTGATCTGATGGCACTATATCCATTTAAGTTGATTTCAGTTATGCTTGCCCAATTATTCTCCGAGTTTCCGTTTACTATAATTTTTACATATCTAGCTACAGCATTTTGTGGTAGCACGTATCTTTCAAAATATCTTGTGGTTCCACTACTTTCATCAGCTAATACAGTTGTAAACATAGAGCCGTCATTTGATACTGATACCTCAAAATTGTTATGTCTCAAATTCCCCCTATACCACGCAATATCCAGACTACAAAGAACCTTTTCTTCTCCCAAGTCAGCCTGAATCCATGAACCCCTACCTAAATTTGACCAATATGTAGCATAATTATGATCAAGTGTATTTTTAGCAATATTTATACCGTAATGGCCATTGTTTGTTATGGCATTTATCGGCAGGTTTTGACATCTACTACTATTGTTACTGTTAGTACCATTATTTGTAACCCTGCTGGTTCCTTGGTTATTTGTAATTTGACCATGATATAATCCAATATTACTATTGCCAGTCTGGTTTGGAACTGCCAACCGAGCTTGAGTTTGATACAAAGGGCCAAATATAGGCTGGTTTGATGTTGGAAGAGGTGGGCCATAAAGATGAGTTCTCTCTTCAGCATTCTGTATCATTTCCCTCTTCGCATCTGAAAGTATTGGTGGTTTAGTTAATATTGGAAGCCGAGTTTTTTGAACGGGAGTTGTGACACCTGTTAGTATTGAAGTGATAATTTTTCCGATTTGAATTTTCCCCCTTTCAAGTCCAGCTAAATCTTCATTTATGGTGGGCAAATTGAAATTAAGAGACTGTGCTTTAGCCTCTTGGTATATATTTTCTACAACTCCTACTAATAATATCCCAATCAACATAGAAGTCGCAATAATTGCGTTATAACTTCGACGGTTTAACGCTTGTTTCTTCATATCCTAGTGATTCGCTAACTATTTGATGTTCTGAATATCGTTACCACCTGTCCTAAGCGTTTGTACTCTTTACAGTAATCTATATCTCCTAATTGTATGTCATCAGTATCGGTTTCTAGGGAAGCGGTATGTTTGCAGCTAAGAAATTCCAGTTCCAAATACAATGTCTGTCGATTCATTTACCCTGAGGTTATTTAGTTAGATCCTATATTCTTCTAGAAGAAGTAGCATGCAAGCTGCCTGAATGGGACATGTCGAAAATACATATCTATCACAACTATATGCAACCGCATGAAGGATTAAGAACAAAATACCTGAAGACGTCTTGTGTTATCAGGATAGACGGGTACGAAACGCTTCAGCAGAATCAGTAAGTAGGACAACAACCCACAAGAGTATCATATTGCAGATCTTTGATTGCTGCGGATATAGGGGTTGCTTTTTCACTTATTCCTTTTTTGTAGAGGCATTTTATGGCATTTTATTGGAAATATATTTGATATTCTAACCTGGACGTAAAAAAATCATCGAATGTGCCTAAAATTGGCATAATAGTAGCTAGTTTATGAATCTCAGAACATTGTAGCGTTTAGTGATGTAATTGTCATTAGCTCTGAAGCAAGGGATGTAGTTAAAGGAATTCATGTATATCACAAAGAATATGCAGGTACATAATAGTTCGTAACATAGGATTTAGCGCTGCTATTGATTTCTATCAACAACAAAAGCAAAATCGCATACAAAAACAACTCATAAAGGCAACATGAAGAGCGGCCTTCCTCGCAACTACAAGAAAAGGAGAAGATCGTCTTTTGCAAAGTAAAGTAGAAGATAACTAGAAAGTGGGTAAATAAGGTTAATGCCTAGAGTTGGTTTTATGACTGGTAGATATATCTGAAAAATTTTAGTTAACATGGTTAACTTAAGTTCAAATACGATATTCTACTGTAGAATACAGTAGATAATATGTATTGAATACTAGTGCTACTGTCTTATCAATTATGTTATTATTGTTAATATCAACGTCATCTTTGTTATTAGTTGTTTTATCTGCTAACAATAAAGATACTATTATTACTTTAGCTCAAGCCAAGAAGAAGGAACCAACGTCATCATCACATCACATAAGAACAACGACATCAAATAGTAATACTGCTAATACAATCCACACGTCAAAGTCCAATCATCATCTTCACAAAGACAAGAATCAGAACCTTGATTCAGCAACACCCACTACTACTTCATTACCATCACTTTCGCCAT
>DATDNG010000186.1:0-4561 GCA_036518375.1 Nitrososphaeraceae archaeon
ATTATATCGCCATTTGATAGTATTAGGTTTTGAAGATTTGTTGTCTGCATTGTATGTTGTTCCACTTATTTTACAATTTTTTCCTATCGCACTTGAAATGCTTGATCATACTGTCTTTTGTAGTGGAGAAAATAAGCAAAAGTTTTCAGGTGAAAAATCAATAGGTTGCCTTTTGTTCGTAGAATTCGCAGGAGATAAGATGACCAATGTGGAAAGAAATGTTGAATTATTTAAGAGCAAATTATCTTATCGATGTAATATTATTGAAAGTGCAACCGATGAACAAAGCATGGTACGGATATGGCAGGCCAGAAAAAGTGCATTAAATCATGTCATGAAGTTAACATTTGGAAGAAGAAAGCCAATTGGCTTGATAGAAGATACTGTTGTCAATCCAAATTTGTTGCATGATTACACACAATATTTGCAGCAGAAGTATATTCAGGATAAATTAGATTATGTTATGTACGGTCATGTTGGAGATGGTAATCTACATACTAGGCCGCTAATTGATATGGATTCTAAGTCTGAAATAGAATTAATAGAACGTCTTGCTCACGATGTTTTCAACAAAGTCATCAGAGCAGGTGGAACGATTACAGGAGAACATGGAGATGGTCTAGCTAGAGTAAAGTATATCAAGTATATGTATGGCAGTAAGATCTTTTCACTTTTCAGAGAGATTAAAACATTATTTGATCCCAAATTCATTATGAATCCCGGTAAGAAGGTTATTCAATAGACAAGTTAATTATTGTCAAGTACTATTAATTAATGATCCTCGGGCATAAATTGGTGTCCATACTATCTGTATTGTATATAGATAAGATGTTGTTTTTAGAACAGATTTTTATTTCGTGCATTATATTGATAACATCTAGGCCTAATAGTAGCTATGACCATTCTATAAATCGAATGTGTGGTCATCGTGCTTTTCTATATTGCTTTTTTGCGGTTCTTATATTCCTCTTTGGATAGCGTATTCAATTTCTTATGAATCAAGGAGCCATATTGAATTGCCTTTTTTGGTTTCATTGCAGCATCTTTCGGAACTCCTACCAAAAGTGCAGTTTCTCTCAAAACGTGTTTTCGAATAAAATCATCAGATCCCCTAATCTTTTGATCAACAGGAATATCTCTTGCATACGAAATAAACTTCTGGGACAGAAATGGTTGTTTTATATTAACTCCGATCTCAGTTGCTATCATTTGTATCTCTTGCATAAGTACAAGTTCATTTGCAATTCTTTGATCCATTAACTCATTGATGCTTGTTTTACCTTGTTGATAAATCAACCTATATCTATCGTAACCACAAAATAGTTCATCGCAACCATTTCCTGTTAGAATTAAGCCTAACCCATTTCTGATGGCAAGGCTCGCAATATAGAAAAATGCAAGGCAATTTTCAATGTGGGATACATTGTTACAACCTATTTTAGTTTTCACATAATTCAAATCTTTACAGAAGTATTTTTCATTTAATTTATGTATCTTATGTGATAAGCCCATCTTCGATGCAATCATTTTTGAGAATTCAATATCATGAGATTCTGGAAATCCTATAGTTAATAATATAACTTTCTTTCCTAGGTCTTTACATAATTTTGCCAGCAATGCACTATCTACGCCTCCAGAGAAAGCAACTGCTAATGAAACTTCATTACTTATAGATTCCTCTACTGCTGCAAAAAGCGCTTTTCTTAAAGAGTACATTACTATCAGTCAAAGAATATCATACTAGTTATTAGTTATAATCAATGCTTAATCTACGAACTTAAACTCCCTCTCGTGTTCTATGATCTAGGGAATATGATATTTTTCTGCCTATATCACAATAGCCTATTTTTTGTTCATTATAATTCAATCTAGAAGTATCATACTCCAAGGTTTTTCTGACATAATGAACCCACTATAAGTTTCAATATCATATTTTACCGGTGCGGTCTTGACTGGCACACGTTTGCAAAATTCTCACATATACAATCACACAATGTGTAATTTTTTAGAGAATTGGTGGATCAAAAAGGCTGTTAAATACGCATTAGCACGCTTTGTTAAAAAGCCTCGGATGAGAAGATTCTTTATGTTCAAAACGTATATTATTACATATTATCATTTACCAACCAATAAGTAAAGATATGTGGAATTGATAATTCCAAAATAACCAGCTTTGATCTAATGAACAATTAACAAATATGGATTATAAAGCCAAGGTTTGTTTTATTATCACGCATGAACATATTTTGATACGAGTTGATTATTTCCAACGAAGAGGTAAACTGCTGTATTAAAAATCCTATTGAGATTAAGAATTACTTAAATGAAAAGTCAAAGTTAGATGATACAGTGATAGTGAATATTTTCAGCTTGCATCCGACATCATTTCGTTTACTCTTTTTATCAACTCTTCATTTTCAATTGGCTTTCGAATAAATTGATTATTTTCATTAAATATGTCTGTATACACCCCATAATACATTTCACCAGCTGTTAGAAAACATACCTTAACTTTGTTATCTTTCTTCTTTATTTCTCGGTATAATTCAAAGCCATTCATACCTGGCATTTTAATGTCTAAGATTAATAGATCATAGTATCTTTTTCTAAAATTCTCTAATGCTACAAGAGGATCGTCAAATGCATCAACCTCAAATCCTTTATCTTCTAAAACCATCTTCAAAGATAAATTTACATCTGGTTCATCATCTACTATCAAGATTTTCTTCATAAATGATCGATTTGTCCCATGTCCTGCTGGGGCTGTAAACTTGACTGCTGCTCCTGTTCTTTGTTTAAGGGCATAGTGAATGTAAAGATAGCTCCTCTTCTTTCATTACCGTTGTTAGACGTACTACCGTTCTCAGCCCAGATTCTACCACCATGAGCTTCTATGATGGCTTTGGAAATGAATAATCCCAATCCTGTGCCTCCTGTTTCTGCCTTAGTAACAAATTTTGTAAATAGCCTTGGGAATATTTCTGGGTCTATACCAATACCTGTATCCTTTATTCTAACAATGATCTGATTATCCACTATTTGTGTTCTGATAGTTATGGTACCGTGTTCTTGATTGAATTTCATAGCATTACTTAAAAGGTTCATAATCACCTGATTAAGCCTTGCTCTATCTGCTTCTACAAAAATATCATCACAGGCTAATTCTAATTTTATATCATTGCCCTTTTTAAGTTGACTTTTGCAATCTGCAATAGAATTTAGTATCATCTCATGCATCTTGAATTTCTCTTTGTTCAGATGCAGTGAGTGGCTTTCTATTTTTGTAACATCTAATATATCTTCTGTTAGCCTTTGCAACCTTTTTGCATTTCTGATTACAATGTCCATTAACTGGAGCTGATAGCCGTCTTTTACTCCATGTTGAAGAATTTGCGTCAAACCAAGGATCGGTTGGATTGGAGTTCGCAATTCGTGAGCTGCAATGTTAATGAATTCCCTTTGCATCCTGTCATGCATCTTTAATTGTTCATACAATTCTGATTGCTTCCATAAGCTTTCAAATATTGAAGCATATGATACAGCAATGGGCTTGCTATTAGAATATACAGCCAATCCTGCTGCATCATAAGGGTCGCCTTTTGTATCATCTTTTGTTTCTACAATTAATGATTCATTTCTATCAACTACTAAAATTCCTATACTTGTTTGTGTACTCTTATCAACACTTTTAATAGCTATTTCATGAGGTAATAGTCCTAAGGCTGCTGTTTCCTCATTTACTATTTGCATAGTTTGCTGATCATCTGTAGCGGGAAGGAGTATTCTGACTTTAATGCCATGATTTTCTGCTATTTCTTTGAACAAATGCATTATACCAAGACGCACCTGACGACGAAATGCATTTACTGAGGAAAATATCCTCAGTACCTCTTCTTTTGCTGACCTTATTAATTCATGAGATCGCTTTATCGATTCTTCAGGATATTGTATAATCTCTATATTGGCTTGATCAATTCCTTCTTCAATTTGTCTTATTCTATCTTCAACGTTTACTCCATTTTTCCATAGCTCTTCAAAAATAAAGTTAAAGTGTTTGACATAAAGCGGTTCATTACTAATCAAAAGACTCTTTGCCATTTGATCACATTTCATTTCGTCTATTGTTGCAAACATCTCTTTAGGAGAAACAGCAAAATTCATTGGAGACATATTTTTGGTATGCTTTATTTTCATTCCTAGCCCGAGAAGGATCCTGACTAACCCCACATTATCTTTATCTATACTGCCAACCCATTTCGTACCGTTTATTTTTGTGCAACTATCCGGATCACTCTTTTGCATGTAAAAATCATCATATATCCTTTGTAATCCATAAAACGTTGAGCAAATTGACCATTCTCCAGACCCAATTGCATCAATTCTGTGTTTCAATTCTTTAGTAACCTCTTCTGGTTTTTCTAGAAATCTTGTTTGATAATGCTCTATTCCTTCTTCAATTTCTCTTATTCTCTGTTCTGCAGATAATGCCTTGTCCCAAAGGGTATCAAATATATACTGATGTTGATCTACAATTTCCTTCACGTTACTATAGATAATCTGT
>DATDNG010000187.1:0-27988 GCA_036518375.1 Nitrososphaeraceae archaeon
GCCTGTAGGATTTGATTTTGATGGTGACTACTTTTATGTAGGAATGAACATTTTAAAGTCTGCCAAATACAAAAATGTTCTCAAAATTACTAGACAATATTGGCAAGGCTGAGATGGAGCAAGAAGTACAGAACAGAGTAATGAAAATAGTTCAAGAATATGAGCAAACGATGAAAGAGGAGACTGGTATTTCTTCTTCAATGCAAGAGAATGATATGAAAATGTATCTGGAACAAGTGATAATAGAGGTCAAGCAGCAAAAGGATCAGCGGTAAAAACAATGGTAGTAAATTGATTTTTGCTGTTGCGTAGAAGATATAAACAAGTGCTACTAAATTTATGCTCATTAGGATTTAGAAAGAATTATGTTATATGGGTAATCATGAGATGATTCAATAGTGATTCATAATTATTATTTTTTGTGCATGATGAGTCTTTTTTGGATAACCATTTACAGTGGTAATCATTAGCAATCGTTTAACTTTAGACGATTCAACGTTCCAGGGCTACTTTTACAATTATTGTATTATTTGGTAATGCAAGTGTGCGCATCGGCTGCTATGGTACTATATAATTGGATTTTATAATATGATGATAGAATAATAAGACAAAATTGGAAAGAACATGACCTATGCATTTCTGCCTTCTTCCCAAAGATATTAAAAGATAAATTAAAAAATTAAACCAAATTGAATCGAGTAAAATACCTTGTCTGTCTTACTTATGTTGGAATCTTACATGCTCGCTCAATTCGTCTTGAGTTCTAAACGATGTATTACAAAGATCACAGATGTTTACATCTGATGAAGCTTCAGGAGCATTACGAGAAGGAGGAGGAATTGTGAAGGCATGCTTTTTGGATCTTGATGGAATTATTGTCACTTCAGGATAGTAGATTGTAGTATAATACGGATGATCTTTGACATAATATCTTGAAGGATGTGGTGCCTTTTCTCTTTCATAGTTTCGTTTGATTTCATCTTCTGTAACTTTGAGCCATAGTACATTACTATCCCATCCTTCTACTTTGCTTATAGGAATATAATAATAATGTACATTTACAAATCCTCTTTTTACAACGACAAAGTCTCTGCTTACTGCATCTATATCTCCTATATCAATATCATCACTTGTGTGAACAGATTCATCAATTAGACCTATCCAACTTGATTTAGTATGATCTTGCGATGGTGATGGAGGTTGGTTTCTCATAATTGAGGATATTCAAGAAAGTATTTAGTTATTCCTTTATTACTACAGCAAAAGAGTATATTGAAGTATATTATATATGATTGGATATGTGACCTAGCTAAGGAGACGAGATATGTGACATTAAAATCAAAAGCATCAGCTACAATAATTTGCTTTCAGGTTCAAAAATGCAATAAGAATTATCTTAAAGTCAAAAGATCTTAAAGTCAAAAGTATTGTTGAACAAATTGTAAATAGATTATTGGCAGTTGTTGAAGCTTTAAGAATGAATCCTTAGTGCCCAGATACGATTTTGATAAAATAAAACATGTATTTCTTAAGTTGTGGCCAGACAAGAGAATGGAAAAAAGTAAAATGAAATAAAAAACCTTCTTTTACTATTTATTGAAGAATTGTTGTTGTTGTGTAGAGAACAACGATACCCACGCTTTTGCAGCATTGCTGCTAAAATCTGTCATTGCATCAACTGTTCTATTATAGATTCTCAGGTTCTCTCTTGCTGCATCTATTGCATTGATTACCAGTTGATTGTTGATACCTATTGTTCTCATTGTATTATTAGTAATTTCGTTTGTTTGTTTTGCAAATTGCTCAGAGTATGGTACGGTTAATGTTGGAATATTCATATTAGCTGCAACTTGTTTTTGTGCTGAAACTGAATTTTGAATAACATTCTTAGTTGTTTGGATGTAATCTATCTGGAGATTAGAGAGTGATTGTGAAAATTGTGGTTGAGCCTTTGCCATTTCATCTACTGCTCTGACAAGATTTTCCTTTAGTGTATCATAAACATCATGTACATTAGTCGTAGTTGAGGTTATTGATCTAGTTGTACCATCATCCTTGGCTGTTTTATCTACCATTTTTTACTACCACTAATACTAGGAAGTATTACAATATAAACATTGGTAATCAACGGTGTTTATTACCATTCAACACCGATCAAGCAACCATCAGGAAATAAGCATTTCACTATATAAACAGTGCAATGGATCTATCTCTTCTGATTTACGACAATTGTTAAGATATGAAGATATCGTCCCTTGTCATTTGTAAAATGGCTTATTATTATTATAAGATTCTGATAGTTGGCTTAATGTTATAATTTGGTTTGTTTTATAACTTATTGAAGGATTAATTTCATTATGCATTGAAAAAAGGCAATCTATTATAGTTGAAGCATTCTCTTTTGATTTTGCTTGCAGTCTATTTAATATATTAATGTGATAACTTAAGATTCCAGATGTTGCAATCTTAAACTTATTATTATTATTATTATTATCATAATCATAATTTTCTTTGTCATTATCATTATCAAATAATGCTGTTGTTATTCTTCTTGTTTTTGTTGTTGTAGTTATCAAATTTGTTAAATACTATCTGCATTTTCTTGTATACATAAACATTTATATCATGAATGTTCACCCGTGGATGATCTAGAAGCATTGCTGAATGATGATTCACTTGGAACATCAGGAAAGTTCTCGTTCATTCTCTGTTCGGCAACTGCACCTGCCTCAGATAATATACTGTCTACATCTTCGACCTTAACGTCAAATGCAAATAGTGTATTATTATCTATGCTTCCTGTATTTATCAAGGTGTCGCTGAGAACTCTATTAATTTCTCCTAATTCTATATCTGCTTCTGGCATTACACCTGACATGTCCGATCTTATTCTTGTTAATGCTCCAACTGCTGGGATTATGGAAGCCATTACATCTCCAATATGTACTGTTGATTCCAATCTTAGCTGTATCTGTTCTGTGGTCATCTTTAAATGTGAAATCATCTTGGTAGTCTTCTTAATCTGTGCTAGTTCGTTCGACATCATCTTAACTTGTTGTACATCATGTTTTTGCAAATTTGACACAACCTGATTAAAGAGAAGTTTCTCTTTTTCCCTTAAACTCTCTAAAGTAATGTTTAGTTTATGATTTTGTGTCTGGATTTTATTTTTTGCGAATTCAATCCGTGGTTTAAGCGGTTGTTGTGTTCTCAAGTTTTCCCTTATCTTCTCTGAAGTGTTTGATCTACTTTCTTTAACCCAGCCACTGCTAAAATTCGTCATTGCAAAATAGATTTATAAAATGCGTTAAATTGCAATGTCATAATTGAATAACCAAATGGTAATATTTCCTAAACATGATAGCGTTATGTTATAAATCTTATCAAAATATGCTTTGTCATACTATCTTATTAGTTAAGCAAAACTATATCAAAATAAACCACCTTGTATGTCTTAAGTGTGCGCAAGCAGCTGATTTTTCAATATACAGAAATCTAAAAAGAACCATTAATCAATCTTGAAATTGAGAAAGTATGAACACTAAATAATGTATTATTCGACCTATAATAATATTCAGGCCAAAAGCTTTATTTTATTATTGCAGTTCTTAAGCTGCCGTTGTGATACTCTAATATAATATAAAATATGGTTACAAATTTATTTGTCCGAAAGGCTAAATTCCATGATTATCATGACAAGAATGTTTGAAAGCTATGATATTCCTTTGGTAGCTGTGCATGATGGAAAATTATGGCATATAGTTACAAGATCTGGAATGAAGAATCTGTCAGATGTTCTTATATTTCATTTGTAAATATCGACTTTTTGCATATTTTCTTTTTGATTTCTATCTATTATGCGCAGTTGTCATAACAGCTAAAATGTAACAATTTCTGTCAGCATTATTTTCCATATATCATATATTTTATGTCATTATATACTCTCTAATATTTTGTTATCGGGATAACCATTCTATAGTTAAGTTGGTAACGGCGGTAACGCACATGACCTAGGAGTAAAAATGTCCCAAGATATTGGTGCTATTTTAAAGCAAATTCTCAAAGTTATATAATAGTTATGGAGCTTGAGCTAATATATAATCATCAAATAACTCTCTTCTTTAATTATCAGTAAAGTAAATGGGAGCCAGCCAGTTGATAAGCACGTCCAGTTCATCACAAACTATAGTGATCCTTAATGGACCTAGTGGGGACTCATTTTCCTCTTCAATTACTGCTACAATTCCAACAGCTGCGGCTTGCTTATTCAATAAGAACCATGTAGCATTTGTGATTCGATTATATGTTAACATTCTCCTTAAAACTCCGGCTGCAGATCTAGATCTAATTTGCTGATAAATGGTATTCAATGAGTCGGTTTTATTAGATCTGGCAACAACTCTGCTGTTGTAACTGATCTCTGGGGAACATTTGTCGATAACATTGGTAATAGCGGCAATTACCTTATCACGAGATTCAGAAGGATTAACAAGGGCCTCGATTTTCAATTCAATTTTGGATGTCATAGGAAATTTTCTCATTAGTTCCTTCTTTATCTTACGCATACTACTATTATTAGTATTACTATCATCATTTGATTTCAATAATCCATTTTTGAATTATTTCAAAAGCTTTTTCTTTTAATTCTTCAATCGTTAAATTGTTGTTAGACAAAGTTTCGTCAGCCAAAGCGATTGCCTCACTGATGCCAACTCTTAATTCACGTTTATCACGAATTATCAAATTGTCTTTGATTATTGGAGCATCAGATCTGGCTCTTTCTTTCAAATGCCCAAACCTTGTAGTTGTTGCTGCATGGATTGCAAGTAATTTAACATGTCCGATGGTCTTTAATACTTCAACTTCGGCAATACTTCGGATACCGTCAATAACTATATTGCCACTAATGTCATCATTCACAATCTCTTTTTCAACATTTCTTAAAATTAAATGGGCAATTGCTCCTGGACCCAAATCATTGCGCAATTTTAACATTAAATTGCCTAAATTATCGTCGGTCATCTCTAAATTTCGTTGTCTGGCCTCCTCTCTTACGATGTCACCCATTGTTATTACTAAAAATCCTTTTTCCTTGAGTGAATTTGCGACTGTGGATTTACCTGCGCCAGGCATACCTGTCAGACATATTATAAGCCGCTTGTTTTGTTTAGTCTCTAAATCCATTTCCTTCCCTATTTTTGTTTTTGGCGTATATTATGTCACCTGCAACCTACGCTGTATCATTAAAACCAAATCAAATCAAATATATGCATCTAACAAATATAAAATATAAAATAATTAGAAAGTGGATTTGAGTACAGGTATTTGTGCTGTTATTATTCATATTAGCATACTCATATTTGATATTCTATGATTCTAAAATAATATAAGCATATTGTAATAGATCTGGAGTAATTGAATAGAGTACGAGCGTTTATTGCTGTAGATGCATCTAACAAAAATGGTATTGAATACCTGCAGCAAGAGTTAATACAAAGTACCGGATGGAGTCCACGTGAGGTAAAACCAGTTGAAAAACAGAATTTTCATTTTACACTTGTTTTCCTCAGCACAGTGGACTTGGATACTATTGATAAAATCAAAGCTAAATTGTTGGAATTACAATTTAAGTCAATTAAAGTAACTTATAGTGGTCTCGGAGGGTTTCCAAGCTCAGATTTTGCTAGAGTGATTTGGATTGGAGTGGATGAGAAAGGAGGAAAAGATCTCGTTAGTCTTGCTGAGTTAGTAATGTCAAAAATGGTAGAGATTGGGTTCAAATCTAAACCATTCACACCACATATGACGATATTTCGAATAAAAAGAAGGAGCTTAAAACTAAACACTATAATGTCAAAGTATAATCACAAGACTTTCGGTTCTGACGTTATTAGCAAGATACATCTAAAAAGAAGTCATCTAACACCAGCTGGCTCAGTTTATGCTAATATATTTACAGTGTATGCCAAATGACTGATATATCAAATACCATTATTTCTAAAGCAATGCAATTGTGTCAACCATCACCTTCGGAAATAAAAAAGTTGACAATGGTAGCATGCAAAACAAAGAATCTTGTTACTAAGTATACTTCTCCAAAAATAGTAGAAATAGTTTTTGGTGGATCATTTGCGAAAGGAACATGGCTGAAGGATGATGCAGACATAGACATTTTCGTAAAACTCGATGCTTCAATCAGCAATGAAGAGTTTGAGCAACTAGGTAAACAAATAGGATTGGAGTCATTGAAAATGTATAAGACGCGTCTACGTTATTCTGATCATCCATATGTTGAAGCATTTGTTAAAGGAAATCGTGTCAACGTTGTTCCGTGTTATAATGTAGAACAAGGCAAATGGAAAAGTGCAGCTGATAGATCTCCATTTCACACAGAATATGTAAAGAATCATTTAGATGAGGAGAAAAGAAATCAAGTGAGACTGCTAAAGAAATTTTTAAAATCTTTTGGAATATATGGTGCTGAAATCGCTACAAGTGGTTTTAGTGGTTATGTCGCAGAAATTTTGATTCTAAAGTATGGTTCTTTTGAGTCGGTATTACATGCAATTTCAAATATTAGTATAAGAGAAAACGAAAGAAACGTAATTTCTGTTGAAAAAGCAGATGAAGATATTATAAAAACTTTTCAAAGCCATCTTATTATAGTTGATCCTGTCGATCCTAGAAGAAATTTAGGTACTGCAATATCTGCAGAGAGTGTTGGTAAGTTTCTGTTAGCAGCAAGAGCATTCTTAGAAAAACCATCACTAAACTTTTTCGAAAAGAAAGATAAAAAACATGTTAATTTCTACAATAAGCGGCTTTATCCAAATTTACTCATAATTGAATTCTGTTATTCAGAGCGTAGTCCTGATGTAATTTGGGGTCAGCTAAAAAGAAGTCTTAATGCAATTTCAAGGCAGCTAAATCTTGCAGGCTTTAAAGTAATTCGAAATATATGCACAACAGATGAAAAAAAATTAGCTGCCTTTATATTTTTATTGGAATCGCTTACATTATCATCATGTGTCGAAAGGGTCGGTCCAGAAATCTTTAGGAAAGATGCCACTGCTAGCTACATCTCAAAGAATAGCAGAGAGTCCCTATTGATGTGGATTGACAAAGAAATGAGGGTTAAAAGTTTAATTGAGAGAGGAACAAAAAATGCAACAGATTATGTAAAATTACTCTTATCTGGAAGAATTGAAAGTACAGGAATTACAAAGGGATTAATAATAGATATCCGAACCACGCTTCAAATTTATACAGGAGATGAAAGAAAAATAAAGGGAATAATAAAGGATGCCATTACCAAGATTATCACAACAGAATCCATTATCTTTTAACGAACTTGATATATATTCACCTGAACTTGCCATTATAATTTCATATCCACCCTTTGGTATTCGAGAATATGCTAATCGCTTAAAGGAAATATGTTCGCTTGGGATTACACATGTTTTACCCATAGGAAGAACAAAAATTGGCAAGATGGCTATTGCAGGTAAGGGAAGCGTGAGTATTGTTCTGAAAGTTAAGACCAAAAGCAAAATCTGTGCTCTTAAAATAAGAAGGACTGACGCAAATAGGGAGACAATGAAAAGGGAGGTATCTATGCATAAAATCGCAAATTCCGTTGACGTTGGACCCAAACTCTTCGGATTCTCCAAAAATTTGATCACTATGGAGTTTATTGAGGGTTTGAGTATAGTTGACTGGGTGAAGCAGCAGGATATTACTTCAGATGAAGTTCGTAAAGTTGCTATCTCTATCTTAGAGCAATGTTATCACTTGGACAAAGCACATATGGATCATGGAGAACTGAGTTGTATAAATCACCACGTAATCATCTCAAAATTAAATACTGTCAATATTATTGACTTTGAAAGCTCCAGTACTCAAAGAAAATCATGCAATGTAACTACTGCTGCTCAATCATTATTCATAAGCGGAGGTCTTATTTCAAATAGAGTGAATGAAGTGTTAGGATATGATAAGAAGGAAAAAAATATCGAGGTCTTAAAAACTTATAAGTGGAACCAGAATAAAGCCAACTTTGACAAAATAATAGATACATTTTGTTAGTGGGGTCTTATCAATAATAAGCTTCCTACAATATCTATAATTCATAACTACTCCAAATTTTCAGGCTAGAATTTACGCCAATGAAGATCTAAGGCTCACTATTTTTTGCGTCTGAATTAAACCTTGACCAGTTGATGTATTATTCTATATCACCAATAGTTTACAGTAGGCACTAGAAAATGAATGTGAACTCATAATCAACTCTCAATGCCTGTATCTGAAAATGCAGATCAAGTTGCAGAAGCTGAAACACAAATTTATGCAGCGACAAATACAACACAATCTCTAAAAAGGTTAGCTAATGCTGGAGTTCCACAGCTATCGAATGGCTCTATCACTGGAATCGCTGCACTACTATTAAATGAAGGTACATGGATGAATTTAAGTGATTGTTTTATTGGTTAAAGTATTAAAGGATGCTCTAGATTTTCGAGCAGCCGCTGCAGTCTCATAAACAATCAGTAAGCTAGTCCCTGGTGCATCATGTGATATTCCTTCTCTGCTGAAGAAAGCCGAACTAATAGAAAAAAATTGAAGAAAGATTAGAAACGAACAGGCAAGCCCTGATGTGCGAATATATGGGTAAAAATGCTGTTGAAGAAATTATAAGCGTCATTCATGATATCTTGCACTTGAGATAAGAACGAATATTACTAACTGCTTATTTCCTGAATTAACATCTTGACTGTGTTGATGTCAAGGTCGAGCTGATCTGCAATCATATTCTCTGGAATTCCCGATATGTGGAGATTTCTCACTATCTCTCTCTTTTCATTGTTTATTATATTGGATGGTGGATACAGTGATAATTCTGATTCAACTGATTCAATATATTGTGAGACTTTGTCTATTAGATGATCAGTATTACCACTGTCATCTGCTGAAAACACGAGTACATGATCCTTGACTGGTATGCTTATCATCTTTACTTTATCGTAAGTATATATTACATATCTCAAATTACCTAGTTCTGAAGTAAACATTCTTCTCAAGTCAACAATATATGCGGATTGTGCCAAACTCAATTCTGGGTCTCTTCCTTTAAGATGTTCCTTTATGCCTGTCCTAGTATTTCCTGCATATAGGTGTCCTGATTTTTCCACTATTCCAGCAAATCTAATTGCAGAGTCCAGGTTCAAAATATTTGTAGAGAATTGCTCTGATCTCATATTTAATCTGTAAATAAATTGATCATATAGCCTTTTGTAAAAAATCGTGAATAACATAGGCGTAGAGATGCAGAAAAACTATATGGAGAGCTGTTAGAACAGAATACTTGTTTGAGAATGCGTAGATAGCTCTTCTAAATGTTGGTACCTCTACTTTTCATCGCCAAGAAATTATGATGCTTCAGAGCGATTGTCTTTTACCCCAAAACTAGTTTTCATGATTTTAAATGCTACTCCTTCTTCATAAAGTCCCTTGGACATACTTTTTAAAATTCCTTCCTTTACTCTTGTAAATCTGTCTTCATTATCAACAATGTCAGAGGGAATTTCCACCTCAATTTCGATATCTATTCTGACTTTCCTTGTGATACTCAATCACGTTCAATGATAGAGGCCAACCTATTAATATTTTGGAGTAGAATATGATAACCAATAACAAACTTTACTATCGATTACTCCTATATATTGGCCTTCACTTTAAACTCTTCTATTTTTGTAAGTGATGAAAATTATTATAAAACTATTATCTTTGATAAAGATTACTCTTCTACGGCAAAAAAGTAACTACTGACTGATAATGAATCAAAACTTCATTATTATAGAATTAAAGTTATAGTATGTATGATAATATGTTGCATGATAAACATAATACCACAATGTGTAATATGTGGTTCTCCTGTATCTGATTTAGTGGAACCAGAGGTAGAAAAACAAGGACAATTAAAAGCAGGTCATTATGTTGACAACAGATGGATATGTAATGATTGCGTGCAGTCTGAAACTACAAATGGAAATAAAGAAAGGAGAAGCAATAATAATTGTGACGTAATAGGAAAGGCAAGTACAGCTGATGTATCTCCAAATACTCCAAGAGCTGATGAAGCTAGTATGTGAGCAATAATAATTTGTGCGATGCCTTTTGATAGCGGCAGATATATCTCTCTACTAAAGGTATTTTGACTTGTTGTTAAATATATAAATATACTGGATATGTATGAATTTGTTGATATACAGATCGTAAGAATTTGCTGAGCTCTAGGTCATCAATATAATTACAAAACGTCGTCATTATTATTTCGATAGTTCAATTCTAGTAGGATTATAGTTGCATTATAATACTATGATATTACTGAAATTCCTGGTTGAACAGAAATCAATACAATCTGATGCCCAACTCCTTGAACTTTGCAGCATATTATTTCAGGAGCATGAATATTCATTTATTTATCGCATACCTAGTAAGATTAGAACGAGTTTTATATTGCGATGGACTTAATGAGCTAAATTAAGAATATGCTATTAATTAAGATTTATCAATCTTACTATGAAAGAAACGTCATCAAGGAGAGGCTTTGCATTGACATTCTACTTTTAATATCTTCTGACAAACAACTAAAATAAAAATAGTAGCGGAAATACCTGTGCAGCTTTCGTTCTACTATATATACATATCTATTATGGCTTGTCAGTGTATGGGGCTATCACTTTATTTTTCTTTTCGTATTCAGCAATTTTGGACTCTAACTGTAAAGTATCATCTATTTCATCCAATCCTTGCAGTAAGGCCTTTTTCCTATATTCATCTATTTTAAAATGTGTAATTATGGCGCCGATAGTCACCTGCTGGTTAAATAGGTCAATCTCAACATTCAGATCGGTATTTCTAAATAAATACTCAATTTCTTCACTTCTTAAACTAACTGGCAAAAGTCCAACCTTGAAGCAATTAATGTAGAAAATGTCAGCAAATGATCGTGCAACTATTGCTTTGAACCCATAATCTTGAATAGCCCAAACAGCATGTTCTCTGGAACTTCCGCTACCAAAATTATCACGTGCAAGCAAGATCTGTCGGCCCGTATATTTTGGATCGTTTAATACAAACTTATGTTTTGGATTTCCATCTCTGTCAAAGCGCCAATCATAAAATAAATACTTGCCAAAACCAGTCCTCTGAATCAGTTTAAGGAACTGTTTTGGAATTATTTGATCAGTGTCTACATTAGATATGTCTAGTGGAGTCACTTTACTTTTGATAACTTTAAAGGGTTCCAATTCGTTGTCACCTTGTTGTTATAACCATTTTCTTACATCAACAAAATGCCCTTCTATTGCCGCGGCTGCTGCCATAACAGGACTTACAAGATGTGTTCTTCCGCCACTTCCTTGACGTCCCTCAAAGTTGCGATTTGAAGTACTGGCGCAACGCTCGCCAGGGCCAAGGATATCAGAATTCATTCCAAGACACATACTACAGCCAGATTCCCGCCATTCAAAGCCAGCATCTTTGAAAACTTTGTCTAATCCTAATCTCTCTGCTTCAATTTTTACTTGTTGAGAACCCGGTACTACCATTGCTCTGACTTTGCATGATACCCTTCTACCTTTTACAACAAGCGATGCTTCCAATAGATCTTCTAATCTAGAATTGGTACATGAACCAATGAATACTCGATCGATTTGGACGTCTGTAATCGGAGTAGCTGGTTTGAGTGCCATGTATTCTAAAGCCCGTAATGCTGCCTTTCTTTCATTTTCATTTCCATTTGCAAACTCGTCAGGATAAGGAATTGTGTCAGTAACATCTATTACCATTGAGGGATTGGTCCCCCAGCTGACCTGTGGTACAAGATCATTGACGTTCAAAGTGATATCTCTTTCAAACTTTGCATTAGCATCAGTTATTAAATTCTCACGCCAATGGTCAACCATCTTTTCAAACTGTTCACCTTTTGGGGTATATGTTCTCCCTCTGATGTAATCAAAGGCTTTTTGGTCAGGAACAATTAATCCTGCTCTAGCACCAGCTTCAATAGACATATTGCAAATAGTCATCCTCTGTTCAATAGAAAGATCGGTAATCATCTCGCCTTTGTATTCTATGATTGTTCCGGTACCGCCTGCAGTTCCAATCCTCTTGATTATCGAAAGTATAACGTCTTTAGCAGTAATTGCATGTGGATTTTTGCATTTGCCGGTTATAGTAATTGCAAAGGTCTTTGGTTTGTACATCCACAAGCACTGAGTAGCCAGAACGTGTTCCACTTCACTGGTACCGATACCAAATGCAAGAGTGCCAAGGGCACCATGGGTAGAAGTATGGCTATCTCCACAAACAATAGTTGTCCCAGGAAGAGTTATGCCCATCTCAGGTCCAATAACATGGACAATACCTTGATTTGGGTTATTAAAGTCAAAAAGAGTAATACCAAATTCTTTGCAATTTTGTGCTAATGCCTGAATCTGTGTACGAGAAATTTGATCAACAATCGGAAGTGATCTACTGCTTGTTGGTACATTATGATCCATAGTTGCAAATGTTAGATCCGGGCGTCTGACTCTTCTGCTATTTAATCGAAGTCCATCGAATGCTTGTGGAGAAGTGACTTCGTGTAATAGGTGACGATCTATGTATACTAATGAGGGTCCATCATTAGAACCTTCTTTTTTAAAATAAACTATATGGTTATCCCAAATCTTCTCGAATATTGTCTTGGGCATATTAGTGCTTGTTTTAATTAACTTATAACAGAAATATAAAACCATGTGTTCCAAAAACCCTTATTGGCAATGCTTAAATTTAGTATTGATTCCGGTATGCAAGTATGCATCCTCAGGATAATCGATACTCTGAATATATTGCAGAGCAGATCAAGAAAGGAACTACTACCTGTGCGTTGATCTGCAGCGATGGTGTGGTACTAGCTGCCGATACAAGAGCAAGCGCTGGTTTTTTTATTGCCGACAGACATGTGATGAAAATTCAAAAAGTTGATAGACATCTAGGTATGACAATTGCAGGTGGCGTAGCTGATGCCCAGAACCTAGTCGATATTATGCGATATAATGCAAACATATATCGAATATCGAATAAAGAATTGATGCCAGTAAAGTCAGCTTCAAGGCTATGTTCCAATGTATTATTCAACCAGCGATACTTTCCATACTATGTACAGGTTATTGTTGCAGGATATGATAATAAAGAAGGTGGTCAAATCTATAATATTGATTTGTTTGGTTCAATTACAAGTGAAAAGTTCATATCTACCGGCAGCGGCTCTCCAGTAGCGTATGGTTACCTTGAATCTGAATTCAAAGAAGGATTAAGTGTGAATGATGCTTACAAGATAGCAATACGGGCAATAGCCGCCGCGATTAGAAGAAACGCAGGTACTGGTGATAGTATTAATGCTGTTATAATTGACCTGGATGGCTATCGCGAATTATCTAAGGAAGTAAAAGAATCTGCCGGCGTATCTGCTAGTCTAATTTGAGTGTGTATTTCTTCCATTCTTCAATAAACCTTCTTTAATATCTTTATCCAAAATCAATATTACCTTGTCTGTGTTTTCACAAATATTCTAAGATATTTATTTCAACAAAGTATATTTTAGCAAAACAAATGGACAATTGGTGCTTTATAATATTATCTGTATTGTTCTAGTCCATCTACGAATATTATTAATTATAATATTACCTGCGTCGTTTGCGTAGTATTTCTTATATCACCTGGCAACAAGGCTTTCATTATGTTCTACCAAATTATTATTGGGCGTATGCTGTTGCTTTCTTGCATCATCTATATTCATGTTTATTGTAGTTATAACATATTGTCTTAGTAACTCAGTTAGCTCTGAATTTGTGTTTAGCATGTACATTTTAGTATTTCCTATTTTGCCTGTTTCCTTTATCAGCTCCTTTTCGACTAAATGCGGTAGCACCCTTTGAATTGTCCTTAAGGGAATTTGTGTTATTTTGCTCATCTCTGGTGCAGAATAATCAAATTTCCGATTTAAAATGAGGAAATCTAGAATCCTTGCAGAAGTATTTTGGAATATGCTCTCTAATGGTCTGTTCTTGTTATATGATATTTCTTGTCGAGTGGAGACTTCCTCCATATGGTTATATTGATTATATGGATCTATATAAACATGTCAAAATTGACATTTTTACCATCTAATTCTTGTAGAAAAGCGTCATAAGTGGCGTATATTTAAATACTCTGACAAATAGCATATCCTTTAGCGTGACGTCAACCGGTGAATGGCGCAAGTGGTTATTACAACAACTTATCGGCGAAGGTGTTCACAACGTTGTGTTAGAAGAACAGCTATATCAGGAAGCCGGCAGACATTATGATACAAACCTTGACCTTGCTTTGAGGTCTCTTAGAGACGAAGGTATAATTGTATCATTGGAATCTGGCCGTGAAAAAAAGTATCTTGTTAATTTTGATAAATTATATGATGCTCAACAAATAATTAATTCAGAATCAAAAGAGGATAACGAAAATACTTTGGTGCAGCCATATATCCCTGAGCCTGAAGGATATACATTCTGGTTTGACAATAAAGATAAAAGAAAATTCAAAAAGCAAAATATTTACAATATATACATTAAAAAGACAGATAATATGAATTTTGCAGCTCAACTTATAACCAAATCCATAGGGACTCCTAAAACTATCTATATGGGCTCATTGAATGAATCTGAGTCTTATATTTCGAAACTTTGGCGTGCTGTTGATATTATAGCAACCGAAAGTAAGGATGGTACTTTCATATTACAGGATCTTCAAGATAAGGATCGAGTGGCATGCGGAAATAATAGACAGCGTGGTAAGGTTGCACTTGCAATATTTAGCAAATTAGGATATATCCAACAAGTAGGAGCCAAGGGGAATTCAACAAGATTCAAACTTACTGCCAAGAAACCTTTCACAATGACCTTAGATGAGGTTTTCAATTACATGCATGACTTGAAATCCAGTTCTATTAGCAACTGAATTTCCTGTGGCAACCTAATTTCTGCAAATAAGTCAAGGGAAGATAATCGAAATGTATTCGGTCTATATTATTCATAAATCAGTTGGAAGGATGTCTAAGAATAAGTCCATATTTGGCATTGCTATAGGTCAGGAAACTAGAAGCTCTGTTATGTGATGAGTTAAAGTTGAATGATTCTTTGCTTAGAATGCATCTACTTTCCGAATTACCTAATATATAGTTCCAAGTAAAATCTTCATCTTTAGAACCTATGTTTAGTATTTATATTGTACTGTGGTTATTGGTTATGTTTATAATCTTGGTTCTTAGCTCTTGCATCTAGCCAAATATTCCTCCATACACTTCATTAATCGTCTCCAACATTTAATTCCGTAAATTCCAATCTCTATGTATGAATTCTAACGTGACTACTCCAAACCGGAATTGTATAGTTCGAGCTCAATAATAGAATAAAACATTTTCGTGTGGAATGCTCATCCTCGACATCTTTTTTGTCATCATAGTCAATATTTGTGCAAAAGTAACTTTCCATATCATGCAGACCAAAATCAGCTATTGAACATTGTTTGGAGTAAACCCATGTCTTCAATTGAACTGTTCTGATTTTGCCATACTTTGTTTCTGTTATGATGTCAGTTAATAAGATTTAATAGAAAGGATATGTATTCCCATCTTTTTTATATACGCTAGAAGATTTAGCACTTCAGTCTTAAATACAATTTTTAAAGAACGCAATTCATTAAAAACAGCAATAGGCCACAAAAAGAAATGCATCTAGCCTAAAACGTTCAGCAGTGACATCATGCATCATCTTCCATGATGTTCAAGTTTAAATATTTACCTGTAGAAATGATGTAATAGTTAGAACGATCTCTATTGTCTGGGAGAATAAGTGCATTTTCAAAGATGTTGATTGCAGTTGATGGATCACAATCATCTATGAATGCAGCAAGTAATGCAATTGCAATAGCTAAAAAAGAACATAATAGCAATAACCCTCAACTGTTGATTGCACTATATGTAGTCTTTTCGCGAATGGGATATGCATACTCATCTGCAGGAGTATTTGGCAGTCGCGGTCTGGAGACTCCTAATCCATTAAGGGAAATTCTGGAAGGTGCTAAAATAGAAGCACAACAATGGTTTGACATAATTCAAAAGAAAATCAACGGGGATAATAATATTCGACTACAGGCTGAAGTTGTTGTGACAGCTACCTCAATTGTATCTGCAATAGTAGAATATGCCAAGAATAAAAATGTAGATTTAATTATAATGGGAACAAGAGGAAGATCAGGATTTAAGAAGTTATTACTTGGAGGTGTTGCTTCTGGAGTTATAGCATATTCAACGTGTCCTGTGATGATAGTAAAGTGAGCTCATGACTTTAAGCTCGATTAGCTAATGATCAACAAAGAAATGTATGACGTTATTGTCCCTTTACTAATTTCTAACTTATGTTGCCAGATTCGAATCTCTTTCTACAATAATGAAGAATTACCAATTAGTTGATGGTTAAATTATATTACTGCTATCTATATATGACGCATATTATGTTCCAAGCATTTTTTACTTGAAAAATTAACCTTGCAAGCTCCACTTATAATCAAATTAGCTATATCATCTTTGATTAGCAACGGGGTTTGACAATTTGTCATAAGGACGACAATGTAAGTTGTCCAAAACTAGTAAAATCGGTGCCATAATAAAAATTCAATCTTTTAAATTGCTCTGTAGATGGTGCAGGATAATTCTGAATATCGTAGGCTGAATATGATACTATAATATGAACTACAAATCATTAAATTTCATGTAGAATTTGATGCTTTAATGTCGGCTTACAGAAACATCTTATCTGCAATGGTGATTTCGACCATACTCATTGCATCTTTCTTTGCTGTCAACTTTATACAACAGACTTCAGCACAAGGCAATTCGACTAGCACAAATTCAACTAATTCCACTAGTACAAGCGGTGCTGCTGGTTCAGGAAGTGGCAGCAGTACACCGGGAAGTTCATCTGGCGGAAGCACTACTTCAGGTAGCGGCTATTAGTCGTCTCTACTACCATATTTATTTTTTATTTGTTCTCTTTAAACCCTATAATTGTTGTTGATTATGACACAACAAATGTTTCTATGATTACATCAGTATTATCCAAAGACCATATAATAGCAAAGAAAGGCGCAGAAACCCTACCAAAGGCTAGCATACTTTTATAATTTTAAATTGCATATAAAATGATGTAATACAGCAGAGCATCACAATAAACTCAATAATACAGGCATTTTTATTGCTTTTATTTTGGGGATTAAGCAGAATACGACCTACCGATGAAAGAGAACTATATCAGAAATTATTTACTGATAGCCTAATTATATGAATTATTACTACTATTAGCAGCCTGCATCCTTCTGATCAGCCTATACATATTGTTATGACATTGACATTCACAAATTTTTGTCGTTTTTGAATCATAAATAACTTCTACTACATCACCTTCACATAATCCATGTTCGTTTTGGATACACTTTTCCGATTTAACCACTACACACATTATACTTAATGAAATTTAACATTATTTGTTCTAATGTAAAAATAACTTCAGGAGATTATGATTTACACCAATGGGATACGTAGTTCGAAAATCTGTATGATTTTCGTCTCTCCTTTCTATGTCTTATCCTTTTTTTCATATACAATACCTCATTGCTGAATATATTTTTCAATGTCAAATAACTAGCTGCAAATTTTAATGTCTAAATAGTAGATCATTCAATGAGGTTCAATATGCATAGAATAGGCGTTATGGGTCTCGATTATTGTATTGTGATAGCTAAGTGTGTTAATATTAAGTAAATTAAATGAGTCCTCATCTTGTCTTGATTGTTCTTTTCTTGTTGACATTATTTTCCCTATTATATATGCCGAGAATGACTATATAGCAATGACTATATGACGTTTCCTCTACTAAGTAATAACAACAGCATGCTCTGAGTTCTAGCTATCATCTCTAATCAGATCTTTAGATGCAATAATGTGTTATAGTAACGTTTTCATTTGCAGGGACTGAAAACCAAGGCACCTTCTACATGCTTGGTCAATGTCTGTATCATCATCGTTATTATTATCTAGTAAACTATGGGAAACATTAGGATCATCATCATTACCACTAACAATAAATTCGTTTTGATATAGACACAACAATAAAAGACATTCTTGCTATTCATAATTTTAGCATTCCATTTGACAATTATAGCAAAGGTATCTGCAGTTGCATGATAGATTGTAGATTTAGTACCACTGCTACTACTAAATAATTTAAGAATTAGCAATGTGCATGATGATGATACTCTAATGGGTAACTTGGTATATGAAGAATTGGAAAATGTATCAGTATTTCTTATATCCAAATAATACTATTGTTAATGTAGTTCATTTGGAAATTGATATTGCTGGCACTAAATCATGATGATTCCAATATTGTATCTACTAATTACAAAGACACGTATAACGCCTACAGATACTGAAAGTAATGATTGAAATCTGTTAGGTTGGACGTGCTATCTTCGATGCATTATTCGCTAAATTCTCGACACCTTCATCATATTTGTCATTTTGACTTGCATTCCATACCTGTCCTCTTCGCTTTTCATATGGTTATAAATTCTTAATAAATCGTATACATGCCGTATCATATTGAATTTACCCGCTATTTTCAGTTGGATAAATTTGAATACTAGCGTATAAATTTTGAACCTTTTTAGTACTGCTTCTCTATAAGATTTTATGTCATGTAAATGTTGGATGAACAATTCTGCACACCATGTTGCAGGAATTATACCTTCACCAAGTAGTGAATATACTGTGCCTATAGATTCTCCTACGCCAATCGATTTTCTTCCATCTGTAAATGGTTCGCAGTTTACTGGCGGGGTAATTCGAACTGGTCTTCCGACTTTTTTTACCACTTGACACTTATGTCTATTTAAAAATTCATCGACAAATTTGTTATTCTTTTTTCTTTCAAAGTCTCCTGCTCCTATATGAGCATAGCCATTGCCAAGGGGAAAATACCAGAAATACCCAGTCATCGAAGGAAATGCCTTCAAGTAAAAGTCATCAAATGGAGTCTTACCAATGTCATATTTTACTTTATATTGAATACACGGTATCCAAGTGTCATTTTCTAGTTTTGGAAGATAATTTCTATGAAAACCTGTTGAATCAATTATTATATCAAATTCTGACTCAAGGTTTTCCTTTTTTGGTATTTTACCAAATTCGATTTTCGTTCCCTTCATCATATCTTGAATTAGTTTTAATTTGTCATATGAAACCATTCCTTTTAAACGAATATCTATGTTATTGTTATCACCCTGACCGTTTTTGCTACCAATGCTGCCAAGATCTACCTTCATATGCTTTCCGCTGTGCAGAATATAATCCTCAAAATTCAAACCACAATTTTTTACTAAACCTGACATCACATTTTTGCACGTCGCCCATGCACATACAGCATCGTGTTGGGTTTCTGGCAGCCTTTCAAAACCTACTACGTGATTATCATGAACATCATTTAGCCTATTCATAAGATAGGCCCCAGCAACTCCTATGCCGACGACTGCAATTTTCATCTAATAATAAAAAACAATTACCTTCAATAAAAAGATAACAAAAATTCAAATATAGTGTTAACTTAATAGCACATGATTATCTTGTGCTAACGCTACTACAAAAAGAATTTTTTGCAGATTATTAAACTATGAGATGTATATAAAACAATCAATGTTTTATATACATAATGATTTGAAAAGTTGCAGCTTCTTAAAAACAGCTGGTGTTTCTGCTAAGCAAGAATTAGAAACTACATTTGAAGAAAACATAGGCTCAAAGAACTTTGATATTATAGTTACTGATGGCAATTTAAGAGGACATGAAAAACCTAACCCAAAAACCATTTCAGACAGCATTACAAAGAATGAATCTGAAGCATTCGGAATTACGAATAGTTGAAAATTCATTAGGAGTTGAAGTCTTCGAAGAAAAACAGTCAATTTGATACAAGAGGTTATACCAAGTCCAATACGGAACATGATATAAATCTAGTTATTGCCAGCAATATAGAAACAGCATTAATATAGAGCTGATATAAACTGGCTGTCACAATAACCTCATTTTTACTACACATATTGGAAGTAGTAGAAGAAACGTTGATGCGTATTCTACACAGATTGCAATAGTCTGATATTCACCTCCGCAATTATGAAGTTTAGACAAGTTCCAATAGTAAAAATTACGATGACTATGCTATCTTTTACAAATAGAAGAATATGGTCAAAAATAGTATGAAAAAACAAATTTACAAATTAGATGATACATTCATCTCAATTATCGGTACCCTACCAATAAAGATAAAAGATACTGGAAAGGCCATTGATGATTTACGTAAGATATCTAACAAAGTGTCATTGCAGGCCTTCGATGCAAATATTATTTATGGCATTGAATATCTAATTGAAGTTTTGAAGATAACCTTAGAAGCTGAAAGAAGAAAAATAATGGTCGCAAACAAGCCCGAAACAGACCTTATACTCAGACTATCGCACACAAACCAAATATCACTTGCATTGAAGTATGGCGGTCTAAAGAATAATGTCTGCGGTTGTTTTGTTATTTTTTCAAAAGATAAAAACATGTTGCTAAAGCTTAGGGGCGATATTGAGAATTTGTTTAAAGTAAATAACGATGTTTTAAAACCAAGTAAAGCAAAGAGGAAAATGATCTCTTGCAAGATGGGCTTGGACTCATATAAAATATTTGATGATCTAAATTTTATGAGATATCTTCTGGAAAGAGCTTCTCTTGTTATGAAATAGTGTTATTATTATTATTTCGTTTTTCCACAACTGATCTAAATATTTGATTAGGCTTTATTACTGAAATTCCTGTATGTCCTCCAACTATTTGAACAAGTACTATCCAATCTGGATTTTCTAGATCTACTTTATTGTCAATTTCCTTTGCAATTGTTGAAATTATATCGGAAGAATTTATTAAAGTATGTCTCCTTTCTACAGTTATCCTAAATGTATCGCCACTCTGTATTTTTAAAGCAAGCTTCTTTGCAGCATTCTTTATATTCTCTGATTCAGTATATACTACTACTTCGATAGGCAGAAGTCTTAAGATATAACGGATTTGCCAAGGTTCATTTTTTACTAATTCTCTTAATGCCTTTACAATTTGAAAGGGATCAAGTTTAGTGTACCCCAGCACAATCCCGCTAATATCGGTAGCCTGAGATTCTGATTCGCAGTCTCCCAGCATTTCAAGAGTCTCAAGGAGCTCATCTTGAGCATCTTCTTCTCTATGCTTGAAAGTAGAAGCAATTAGATTGAAATTCATTAACATCAGCAATAGACTATTGTGTTGCAGTAAGCGTCCTGTAAATTTCTTTTGATGCAATTCCTCCTTCTCTAATGACTCTTGGAGCAGTAGAATCTAATATGTCCACTACCGTTGATTCGACTCCCTTCTTTACTGTTCCACCATCTAAAAGTGCATCAAAACCATGCAAGGATGACGATATAATCTCAGAACAACTTTTTAATGGTTTTTCACCTGATTTGTTAGCACTTGTACCCACCAGATATTTGCAATATTTAAGTAGTGATAGAGTGCATTTATTATTGGGAATCCTAACTCCAACACTCATTTTACTTGCGGTTACTTTAGTTGATATGTTTTTATCTACAATCGGAGATATAATAGTGAGTTCTCCTGGCCAGTATCTTTTTGCTAGTAATTTTCCAATCTTACCTAATGACACAATTTTTTCTACATCATCTATATTGGATGCCAAAATAGGGAGAGGTTTTCTTTTATTCCGATCCTTTATCTCAAAAATTCTTTCAACTGAATTGTCATTATATGGATTGCAGCCTATACCATAAATTGTATCCGTAGGATAAACAATTACTCCTCCAGCAATTACAAGTGAAGCACATTTGTATATATCTATATCTTTACAACAGTTGAAAATTACATAGTGGTTTTCTTTGTTAATCATTCCCATTATTATTACCTCTTCATATTGAAACTATGAGGTATAGCAGAAGGCTTTGATATTGCTCTTTTAACATGGATGACTTTAATCGATAAACTATCTTATTTATAATAATTGTGACTTTTTTAATGGCTCTGTTCACTTAGCGTTAAATCTATAGCTTAAGATAGCATATTTTCCCTCATGTTCTTCAAAAGAAATAGAACACCTACAAAGCATATTTACTATGCATTACATCTATACCCTGATGTTTTGATGATTATAATTTTGCTTGTAGAAGTGAAAAAAGAAGATGTAAATTAGAACATATTTTGAATTGCTTTAAAATGTTTATTGATGATACGCATAACAGAAGTATTATCTATATCCATACTAAGCGAACACAGCCCCTTCACCTGCTTTTTCTAACTTTGCAATTATTTTTAAACCTCATCAATAATTCTCAATCTCTACTACTATGCCTTATTTTACTCATTATGTAAGTCTGCTTTTCGTAGATTTGCTTAACTTTTTGGAGTGTATCTATATCTGCGACATCTTTGTCTTCACGTATATTCTTTATCCTAGGAAAACGCAATGCAAAACCGCTATCATGTCTATTGCTTTTCTGGATACTGTCAAATGCAATCTCCAAAACTATTTCCGGCTTAACTATTATACTATAGCCCTCATCTTTTATCATAATTGATCTTAGCTTTTTTGTCATTTCAAATATTTCATCGTCAGTTAATCCAGAATAAGCCTTACCAATTGTCCTCAATTGGTTGCTATAAGTATCATCTCTTACTGCAAATGTGTAATCAGATAATACACCTGCCCTCTTTCCATGACCATATTCAGCAATTACAATAACTGCGTCAATTGTATCTAATTCCTTTTTGAGCTTCATCCAATATCTTCCTCTTTTTCCAGGATGATAGTGGGAATCTGGATCTTTTAGTACCAACCCTTCATGACCAATATCTCTGCTTTTTTCAAACATTGCGATAATCTCTTGTTCAAAATTTACAACCCTATAGGTTGAATTGATGATTGGATCTTTAAAAGATATATTTGATAGAATTTCTTTTCTTTCTTTAATGGACTTTCCAATCATGTTTTCTCCGTTGAAATATATGATATCATATACTACATATACCAGTGGAACTTCTGTCATGATTTGTTCTGTGACGTTCTTTTTGTGAAGTCTTTTTTGGAGTTCACGGAAATGAAGTGGTTTACCATTTTGAAGAGCCATTACTTCTCCATCCAAAATAAAATCAATATCAGATGATGATAACGATCTAACAGCCATTGCAGCATTGACCAATTCAGGAAATGCATTTGTAACATCAGCAAGCTTACGAGAAAACAGTCTAATTTGTTGTCCAAACTTGTGCATCTGTGCGCGTATGCCATCATATTTGTATTCACAAATCAGAGGTTTTTGATAATACTTGATTATCTCTTCTGCAGTTAACATTACATCTGCTAACATATAACTTATAGGTGAAAGTGGCTTTATTAGAGCGGTATGGAGTAAGTTTCTTTTGGCCAAGAGAGACACTTTGGAGATATCTCCTGAAAAGAGCATCGCATCTCTAACGTGCTTAAGGTCTTGATCAAATGCTTTTGAAACAGCAATTTCAACCAGGCCTTCTGTCAAACCAATCCTCGTCTCTCCGTTTATGATCTTTATCAGATATTTTGCTTCAAGCGGCGAACTGTTGATAAGTAATCCTTTCAAGATGTTTTTCTTATCTTTACCAGAACCAGAGCCTATAGTATCTGCAATTTCTTTAAGCCGATCATATATGGATAATAACGTTAAAGCTTGCTGCTGGAAAAGTGAAACCATGTTCTTTTTCGATACAGCGTACTCAGATAGGGCACCCATGTCTCCATGTTGTAAGTAGATGCGCTGAATTTGATTTGGATCTAGAGTAGCTATTTCTGAAAGTACTCGTATTACTGTGCTAAAACCTATGTTCATCACGAATTTTGAACCTCGTGGAAATACTCTATTGGAGAAAAATAGAACAGCAATAGGTAATGATTCATTATCTAGGCAAGCAAGATATTCAGAAAGAATCTTGACCTTTATATTCTTGCTTGCAACTGCATGTATTTTTTCACAGATATCTACAAAATGCGAAAATTGAGCAGAATTGTTGTTACTGGAATGGATGGAGATGCACCTCTTTCATTTAGATGAGGATAACTATTAGATTATAAAAAGAAAATGGCTCATCATCAATATCACTAACTTAATGAATCCTAATTGGAGAATATCTACATGTTATTCACGGGATTGTAAAGACTCCCTACTTCCAGTAAGTAAAAAAATTGTCCTATTTATATTATCATTTTTCAGAATTTCAACCTAGTAAGGAATGCATTCTGTTGCTCTTTGATTGAGTACTTCAATATACCGCTCAAATTCCTCTATGAATCTTTTAGCATAACCTGTAACAATCTCCATTATGGCAAGGTTTTTAACATCCCATATTACTTGTATTTACCTTCAGAAACAACATTATATAGCAGTGTAAAACTCTTTATCACTTCATATTTTCCTCATTCATAGCTCACCTTAGATGACTTGAACTGTTTTTATTAACTCCTTATAACGTTAAAAAATGGTTAAACCGATACCTGAATGGTATATTCTATCACTCCATATCTTGTAGTTAATAATGGAGCAAATGCCATCGAATTCTATAAACGAGCTTTTGGAGCAGTAGAGGAGTACATGCATACAGGCATAATGGCCCTGATGGCAAAAGTATTATCAACGCAGAGCTAAGAATATGGGATTCACCAAGATAGATAGCCAGATTATTTCTCTTCATTCTTCCTATAAGAAAAATATAAGGAAATATCCTTTTGAAAGTGATCTGTCACCATACGCCGCTGCATGTCACATAGGCACTGAGTTATACTTTACATAACTTGCAAGTAATGCCATGACGCGCCTACAATAAAACACATCTTCTTGGCAAATTTTGTTACCTCGCCTGTTGCTAACATTAATAATAAGAGTAGCAAAAAATTTATAGTATATGATGACGAACTTTAAAAATGTCTAATGTCGATGCTTCTGCCTCCTCCTTTTCCCCAGATTCATGGAAGTCTTTTGTAGTCAGCGCAAACACCTTCTTACAAAAGACAAATGAGCATGTGCTTCAAGGCCTAAACCCAGGTGGAATTTATCAAGCTATATGGTGCAGGGATGCGTCCTATATTCTGAAAGATTGGTTCCTTTCTGGCAATATTGACGGAGCCATGCAGCAGATTTACCAGATTTGGTCTCATCAAATATCGCCTGGCAAGGAAAAGATAGTTTATGGAAGAGGAGCCCCGAAGATGAAATTTTCAGCAGAGGTAGCTAATGCAGATAAAGAAAAGGAATTTGAGGGAGCTCTTCCCACAACAATATACCAGGCTGGCTTCTCTGAGGTCTATGGGCAAAATCCAGATATAGATTCGACAGCATTGATAATTTCAACAACTTCTTGGATTTTGGCAAGGGTTTTGAAAGATCAAGGTTCTTCTTCCTCTTCATCGGAAACATCAACAGTAGTAGCTTCCGAGCACTCATCAGATTATGTTAGCGCACTGCTATCAAAAGCAGGGATAACGGATCCCCAAAAAGTAGCTGAATTTGTGGTTCCTCGCATGCTAAGAGCCATTGAGCATCTGAACAGCCGTGATATTGATAATGATGGCTTGTTAGAACAAAGCCACAATGAAGACTGGATGGACACGGCTGTCAGAGCAGGTAAAATAGTTTACAGCCAAGCTTGCTGGCTACTTGCTTTAAATGATCTTTGTTCTCTTTTATCAGGACTTGACAGAAGTGAAGAAGCTGACAGATTAACGTATCTGATAGATAAAACTATACATGGAGTAGAAGAAAAATTATGGTCTGAGCAAGATGGTTGTTATCTGGATATTCAACAATCCAATCATTCTGGAGAGCCATATAGGATATTGACACAAGATGTTTCATTTTATTTGAATGCAATTTCACAGAATACAGCCAATGATAGCCTTGGAGTTCATCATCATGGTTATAACCACCGGATTGCTAAAAATCATAAACAAGGGCAAGAACGGCAAGAATCAGTGCTGCCTGTCCATCAATCTCTTCACAAAAGAGCCATTAGTACACTTGATGCTATAAGAAATAGAACATGGAAGGAGAAGTGGCCACTTGTAACAGAAACGGAGTTGAAGAGGACTGGACCCTGGATTCTAAAACCATATCAATACCACAATCATACTTTTTGGCCTTGGACTACAGGAATAGAGATGCTAGCTAGAAGCAGGTTTAACAAAGTTGAAGGATGTAATATTCTACTTTCCAAGCTTGCTTCTAATGATGGCCATCCACATTTACATGCATTCTATGAATGGATAAATCCTATTACTGACGAAGGATCTGGAGCATACCCGTTTAGAACAGGAATAACAACTATAAGAATAGCATTAGCTGACATACTTGAAAAAATTAAAAGAGAATAGTCTTCCAGTTCTTCTATGTAAGAGGCACAAAAAGAGCAAAGAAAGAAAATCTACAGCTATCCTTTATAGATCTCTACGCATTGTTACCAATATGCTGTCAGAAATGACTGCTATCGGTACCGCTACTATGCCGCTCTGCAGTCCCATGCTCAGGAGTTACTCCAAAACTAGGATATAAAGTCATACCGCCATCGACAAAATATGATGTGCCTGTAACATAACTTGCTTTATCTGATGCTAAGAACTCCGACATTTGCTACCTCGTCTGCACTTGCAACTCTTCCCAGAGGAATCCGTTTGAGAACACTCTGCAACTCTGCCTTATTCTCTCTTAGCTCCACATTCATATCTGTATCTATAGCTCCAGGTGCAACTATATTGGCCCTTATGTTATCCTTTGCCAATTCTAGTGCCAGTGTCTTTGTCATCATTTCAATTCCTGCCTTTGACGTGGCGTATGGAACATAGTGAGGTTTGGGTATTGCTTGATGGACAGATGAGATGTTTATGATGCATCCGCCTTCAGGGTTGTGTTGTGTTTTCATGTGTTTTACAGCTTCTCTGCTGCATATAAATGGCCCAGTAAGATCAACTCCTATTATCTTGTACCATTCTTCTAAATTTATCTCTGTTAAAGGCAAATCATCTTGGATTCCAGCATTATTGACTAACACATCTATCCTACCAAAGTGCTTGACAGTTTCTTCAATTAATCTAATACAATCACTTTCCTTTGAAACTTCAGCTCCAATAGCAGTTGAATTACAACCTAACTTTTTTACTTCTTTAGAGACTTCTTGTGCTTCCTCTACTTTCCTAGAATTAATGACTATTGCAGAATATTCTTTTGACTTTGCAAATGCTAATGCTATAGCTTTTCCAATTCCCTTGCTAGAGCCCGTTACTATTGCAACTTTATTTCCCATAGATATTTTTGATTAGGTAGGAAAGGTGTGTTTATAAAGAATATGTCAAAACAAGAATTACGTTCGAGTCAGGCATATATGAAAAAAGCACGCATAAAAAGCACGCACTAAATTTTGATTTAATTCACTACTTCTATTCTGATTCTTATTGTAATGTGTCATTATTACTGCCAGCAACAGCCTTTCCTTCTATATGAGGCATATTTTTCATGTTCCTCAAGAACTTTCTGCGAACTAAATGACATATCGCACTCTTCACATTTAAATGGTCTATTAGTTGATATTTGACCCATCTGAAATTCATCTAACAATCAGCATATTATTATATTTATTAAAAAATAATCATAAGAGACTACCCGAATGTAAATGTGTACAATTGGAATCCTTTGCCTGTAACATCTATTATAATAGAATGGGCGTTATAGTCATTGTGCATTGATAAATTAT
>DATDNG010000188.1:0-2472 GCA_036518375.1 Nitrososphaeraceae archaeon
GAGGTACGCTAGTTACTTTGGATGGAAAAGCTAGTTATGATCCTGACAATCGTGCTGCTAGTCAAGTTAACAAGGGCATAGTAGCATACCAATGGACAGAGATTCCTGCTTCTCCTGGAGCACAAATGTCTGCAGTAGTACTTCAAGGAGCCAACACTGCTACTCCAACATTTGTATCTCCTGTACTACCATATGACACGATACTAGCATTTAGCTTGATGGTTACAGATAGTGATGGAGGAGCTGTTAGTAATAATCCAGCTGTAGTCTATGTTTATGTAAAGCATAATCCTAACAGCAGTCCGACAACCGGCGGCAATACTCTAGGTACTACTGTAAACCCGCAAGAACAGCAACCTCTTGTCCCTAACAATAATAATTTGGTGACTACTGCACCCTCACAGACAAACTTACCTTTAGCTACTTTCCCTCCTCCTGCCCCGCAAATAGGGTCACTTAATACCCCAAATGCATTTCCATCAGCCCGATAATAAATCCTGCTTTTAAGAGTATAAGCAAGACAATTGAAAGTTTGAGAGTGCTAGGACTACTAGCAGCTATAGTGGTACGATAATTAACTGCACTCACCATCAATAATTACAACTAACTTTCTCATTTGATATGACTAGGATAGATATAGGGTGGTGATTGTGTGGTGATTGTGTGTTGTTGTTCTTGAATTTTATATTGCTTGTCGTGTTTTTCTGGCTCATTAGAGAGTAGAATTTCTCTTACTGTATTATCCTGTATTAAAGACTCGATTATATTAGTTGTTGCTTCAGCCGGAATCCTAGAGGATTCGAGGGAATCAATTGCTTTGAGTTTCCATTGGATTTGACAAGCATTTTCAATTATTCTTAAATTATAATAGATAACTCTGCCCAAAGATGTTAGGAAATACCTTGCATTGTATCTTTTTGCTAATCCATGTTTCACTAATTTATTCATTCTTGAATAATATTGCTTACGCGTAATCTTATTTTTTGCATCAAATAAGGATGATGATGATTTTTTTGTTGCAGCTATGTTACTATTGTTAGTATTGTTATTATTTGCCCCGGCGATAATTTTGAAAAGTTCCAAAGATATGTCATCTGAAATGGAATCCAAAATATCTGCTGTGGAGACTGGTGAGGTCGATTTTATCGTCATTTTACCATTAGGATCCCGTGTCATACTAGTATTTAATTCATCATTCCTATAGATTAGAAAACAAGACAAAAAAATATCCAATAGACGAGAGTTTCTTTAATAATCCTCATTTACAATGACTTCTTATTTGTAAACTATTCTCTATCTTTGGCCTGTTTCGATTTCTAATATTCTTGTGTGAGTGCATCCTTTGCTAACTATACACCGTTGTGCCATATAACAATCATTGTAATTAGCAATTGCAATGGTAACTTGTTCTGGATTAGCATATTTTACTGTCTCACGTATAACTTGATTTCCTCAGTTTGGTCAGCAGTTTCCTTGCGTCAACAACAGAATATGCCCATTTTATGATATTTAGCGAGTGTTTGTCTCCTAGGATGGAGAAAATATAAGAAGAAGGTTGAGTTATGGTTAAATCTAGTAATGCCTTGTAGGATATGATTAAATCTAGTAATTTGCAATCAGTGAAATTGGCCGCCGCTTTTACACCTGTACCTGTTCTACAGGTATCGTGAATTCGTTGAATTTTTTATGACAATATTCCCATAATGGATTTGACACTTCGGCAACTATTCTCTGGACCACAACTTATGAATAATTTAGAAGCATAAAGGGATTAGAAGACGAATACAGGCATAAGCATAAGAATAGCTAGATTCAATAGTCGTTTTTGCCTTCGGCCTAAAATTCACGTTCATGATATTCCTAAAATAGTGATTATAGATGACGACGATGATATATGTGATAGAAATTGGTTTTGAGTCATGATTCATTATTAAACACACGCTGGAATATGTTTAAGAAGGTTAAGACCGACAAAACTAAACAGTTACCTGGGAGATGTCTGATTGCGATCTTGAAAACACGACTGGTTCCATTGAAATGTTAGATAAAGAGGATATATATAAATTACAACATGCTCTCTACTACTTCTAGACGATAGCTATTTTTATGTAGTAGTTATTTTAGGATTTGAATCTCATAAGAAATGTATCGTGGGTTAGTTTGTATCCCAATTTTTCATAAAAAGGCATAGTACTTTCAGAACAGTCCAACAATACCTTCTTGCAGTGTTCTACGGATATTGCATCAGTGGTAACATAATTTACAAGTCGAGATCCAATACCTAATCCTTCATATCCTTTCCTAACTGATACATCTTCTATGTAGCCAACTCGCATTCCTTTATTGATAAACTTTGGTTCTACAAGTAATGTAGTTGTTCCTGCTATTTTATTATTCTCATAGTCTTCTGCAACAAATATCTTGTAATATGCGGCTATGCTGAAGAGAGTATTTACCACAATAATGTTAACT
>DATDNG010000189.1:0-31653 GCA_036518375.1 Nitrososphaeraceae archaeon
GGTGGAGGAGCTACCAAGACAAAAATAATGTACAAAGCCTTTCTGTCCTACGCACAATTAAAGGAATACCTGACAGTTCTATTAGAAAATGGTTTGCTAGAATATGAAGAAGGAAGGCAATTATATAGAAGAATAAGGATATACGTTTTTGCAGATGTATAACCAATTTGACGAAATGATGTTTATCGAGAATCTAAAAAGGAAATAATAACAATATCTATGTATACATCTTCTTATTTTCTATGACTATCACCATAGTTGTTCTTTCCAATAACTAATTATGATGCAATTGTTACATTTAACTCACAGTGATATAGGTGTTTATGTTATAAACAAACTAGATTATGATTTCTAATATTCTATATCGTTATGGTATTACTGAAATCACGAAATTTACGCATAGATTTAACTTTATGAATATAAGATTGATGATCCAGGTTTTGTTAAAGAATGAGGTTGACACAGAAGCTCAATAATACTAGTAGCATCTTAACTGGATAGGTTACAAATATCCTTTATAACCAGCCAACATTTTACATAATTATATAATAATGAGAATCGTCGAGGAAAGTGGAAAGTATTTAACGGATAAATAATATCACAATTAACTTGACCACTTATGCAAGTAAATCTGCGGATCGATACATTAGATAAAAAGCTTTTAAATGACATCCAATGGATTTTCCCTCTTACTGAGAGGCCTTATCTCGAAATTTCGAAGCGTTACAATGTCTCTGAGAGTGAAATCATGCAGAGGATCATATACATGAAGAAGTTAGGTTTAATTAGACAGATTAACGCCATTTTTGACACCAGACGACTAGGTTATAAAAGTGCCCTCATAGCATTTGCAATCAGACCTGATAAGGTTGATTATGTGGCCAACGAAGTAAATAAACATCCTGGTGTTAGCCATAATTACGAAAGAAATCATGACTTTAATATGTGGTTTACGCTTGCAGTTCCTCCATATGCAGACTTGAAGACAGAGCTAGATAGAATGGCTTCGCTTGAAGGTGTTATCAAATACCGGTTATTACCAACTCTTAAACTTTACAAGATTGGAGTTAGGCTTGACATGGTTAATGAAGATCCAGAAAAACCAAAGCCAATGGATGAAATTAAAAAATTAAATCCAAAAAAATTTGATCTTACAGATCGAGACAAGTTTTTTATTCGCGAATTACAAAAGGATCTAGAAGTAATTCCAGAACCATTCAAGGTATTAGCAGAAAACCTTGGCATCACAACAGAGGATCTCTTTGTAAAAGCTAAAGAATATGAACAGATTGGAGTTATGCGAAGATTTGCAGCAATATTACGCCATCGTGACGCAGGCTTCTCTGCAAATGGCATGGTGGTATGGAATGTGCCTGAAGGAAAGATTGATGAAATTGGCTATAAGCTGGCATCTTTTCCACAGATAAGTCATTGTTATCGAAGACCCACCTATCCTGACTGGAAGTTCAACTTATTTAGTATGATTCATGCACGAACTGTACATGCAGCAGAAAAAATCGCGGCTGAAATGTCAGAAACTGTTGGGATTAAAGATTATAGAATATTATTTAGCTCACGGGAATTTAAGAAGGAGAGAGTAAAATATTTTGAAGAGCAGAACTAGCATTCAATTTATCTATTTCAATCGTCCTTGTTAATTCTTATGACTTGTAGCATATGTTTTCCATTCTATTATGACACACTTCTGTAGAACGAATTATAATGTCTGCAGGTGAGCATATAACAATACAAAGTATATAAACTACCACTAAAATATCTTCGATGAGAAGATTTCATCGGAATAGATTTGTCGTAACATTACATAGCAGTATCTGAGACCTTCTGGATTACATCACCCAAGATTCACTATCGCATTCAATCGTCTGACCTTTAAGACAAATTCTCATTTAGAAGAAATGATGGGCTCAATGTAAAAGTTATTGTTGTAAAGATCAGTTATCTGAGCTAACTCATTTTCATTTAGATACTTGCCATCTGACATCGCGACAAACATTTCAATTTCTTCAATGTCAATAGCAGTAGGTATTACTACTGATATTGCCATTTGGGATAATATGAATTTAATTGCCAGCTGGGATATATTCCATCCATTTGCATTTGCAATTGGTTTTATTTTTTCTATTTTTTGAATTGCTTCAATAATCCATTCTTTCTTTCTATTTCCTCTATGGTCATTCTTGTCGAATACAGTTTTTTCACTAACCTTGCCAGTCAATACTCCAGAAGCATCTGGCACTCTGGCCATGACCCCTACGTTATTTTTGCTTGCTGCATCTAAAAAAGTTCTACCTGGCTCCTGTTCCAAAATATTGTAAACTGTTTGAAGACAAGATATGCTTCGTTTTTCTATGGCTAAAAGCCCTTCATCCTTCCAGCCTATAGCTGGACCGAGTGCAACGCCGTGACTTTTGATCTTTCCACTCTGAAGTAAGCCGTCAAGTGACATGAACAAACTGTCATTTTTTATAGCATCCAACTTCGGATTATGAAGACTATAGATATCTATATAATTAGTTTGTAAACGTTTCATACTCTGCTCCAATGCATATTCTAAAAATCCAGGATCATGCCTTTGTGATATCTCGTTGTGTCCAATCTGTTCAACATTATACATATCATAACCCCATTTTGTAGAATAAACAACTTCGTTACGCATATCTTTGAATGCCTGTGCGATCACTCTTTCGCTTTTACCTTTTCCATACATATCTGCAGTTTCGTAAAAATTGATACCCAGATCGTAGGCCCGTTTTAGCATCCTAATCGCGTTGTCATCATCTATCTTCTTTCCCCACCAATCCAGACCAATAACCCATGCTCCAAATCCTATTTCACTTACTTTAATACCGCTTTTTCCTAATTTCCTATATTTCATATTTTAGTTTAAGACCTCCTTAATCTCGTCTACTATTTGATTAAATCTCCTGTCTTCTAAAACAGGTTGGCGATCATCACTATTACTGTACACAGGGAATTCAATCGGAATCCATGACGTGCATCCCGCCCATTCAGATTTAACATCGACTTCTATAGGATTATCCATTTTGTAGACTCGTAACAATATTATATTCATAGGTCTTTTGGAATTATAGTTCATTCTGATATTTACGTAGCGATCGTTCCATATATGGTACTTCTCTAGTTTTCGTAAAATCGACTTATCACTAACCTCCTTAATATCTGCAACCTGTGCGTAAGAAGTTATTTTATTCTTACCATTGGTTGGAGTATTTTGTAGCACACTATATAGCATACTAAGATAATTTGGTTGTATGGATTCTTTTGATTGATGTTCAAAGGTTGGAAATAGTAAAAATTTGTTATGTTTTACCTTGAAACCTTGCCTATACTCCATAATACCACCTTTTCGTAGAAGTAATATCTGTCTCCCTTCTTCAAGTGCTTTACAAACTACGGCCCATTCCTTAAGCGCAGCCATTATCCAAGACTTTTGATGATATCTTCGACACCCTTATAAATGCAAACTATCATAGGAGTATCTCTGACTATGTATTTGCTAACTTGAGTTTCACGCAATTGAATTATCAAATCTTGAAAGATCATTAGATCATTTGTTTCGAATGCAAGCATGAAATCCTGATCATCGATGCCGAAGGAATAAGATGTATTCAGCCTGATTTGTGAAAATTTTCTGCCGACAGCTATGTGTTCATCCATCATTTTCTGCCGATCTTCATATGGAAGCAAATACCACTCTCTTGATTTTACGAAAGGATAAACAATAGTGTATTTCATAGGTTGTTCGTCCGTTGCAAATCCAGGAATAACTTTATTTGAGTATATTGATGGTCGGGAAGCAGATAAATACACCTGCGAGAGCTCCAAATATTTTCCTAAAACCGTAGAGTAAGTTTTTGATGTTAGTATCTGCATCTTTTCAACTGAATCAGAAATCATCCATAACAAAAATTCTGCATCATCACATAATCCTAAAGTAGAATAAGTCCGAACTTTCATTTTTGTGTTTGCAACTTCTATTAAGCTTGAAAATTCTTTTGCAGCCTCCTCTTTGCCAATTTCATTTAGCCACCTCCACTTTGGATCAACTTTAAAAAAGGAGAAATTTAGATACAATGGTGATGATGATGTTGTTGTTGTTATCTTTCCCTCTTCACTAAAAGTCATTTAATGAACGAAGAATCCAAAACCATATTTAAAACTAGATCGGGACTTTCATAATTTAAATAATGTAAATTAGAAGGTAAAATTTATTATGACAAACACTTCAAACAATGAAAGCAAAAGATGCTGAGACGCCATAAAAATGGTAAAATCAATTACTAAACATTAAAAGTGAAATGGTAATAATAATAAAGTTATATCATCTATCCTCAATGCCGAGCCAACCATAACCCTTAGATTCAAGTTCCTCAGATAACTCTTTCCCTGCTGATTTGATAATCCTTCCTCTCGCCATGACATGAACGTGATCTAGCTTTGTAAGATATCTCAGGATTCTAGCGTAGTGAGTAATTACAATTACGCCCGCATCTGTCGTAATTAACTTATTAATTGCCTCTGCTACAGCCTTTACCGCATCTATATCTAGACCAGAATCTGGTTCGTCAAGGATTGCGATGTTTGGTTTTAGAACTAGCATTTGCATCACCTCTGACCTTTTTTTCTCTCCACCAGAAAATCCTTCGTTAAGGTATCTGCCAAGAAATGACGGGTCAAGTCCGACATAGTCGAGGTTTCTTTTTACGTATTCATGGAATTCTCTGACAGTTAAGAAAACTTCTCTATTCTGCTGATCTTGTCCTAATGATTTACTCAATGTATTGTACGCATTTCTTAAAAAGTGGCTGTAACCAACACCAGAAATTTCAATTGGATATTGGAATCCCAGAAATATTCCTTTCTTCGATCGTTCATCCGTAGACAGATCCAGAATACTTTGTCCTTTAACAAATATATCACCAGATGTAATTGTATATTTCGGATGACCTAGTAGTACATTTGCAAAAGTGCTCTTACCGGAGCCGTTGGGGCCCATAAGTGCATGGACTTCTCCTTTGTTAACGTTTAAACTCATACCTGTCAGAATTTCTTTCCCCTCAATGCTAGCATGTAGATCTTTGACCTCTAAAAACGCCATTACAAATGATTCTTCAAACACTGAATATAAATATTATCAAATAATATGATCCTCTCAAACCAATAGTAATATTACTTAAATGTTTATGTTTACTATACGGCTAGAGCCTTACTATACATACTATATAAATAATATTAGTTATATTAATACAATTGAATAAAAATGGTAATTAAAAGCTAAATGTTATCTAATTTACGATATGGTAATTTTCCCTGTCATGTATGGATGAATTTTACAGTAATATGGATGCTCTCCTGGCCCAATTTTACTTGCTGGAACACTGTACTTCTGATTGGGGTTCAAAAAATTTGAATCAAACAGTTTTCCGCTACTAGGATCTTGGGGGCCGCTACCGCTGGTCGCAGTATGTATGGTCATATCTGCATTAGTCCATGTAACCAGTGCATCGGCACTTGCCTTTGATGTATCAGGATCATAATTTGGGTTACCTTGTGTTGATGCACCTTTCAAAATAGTGATTGCAACCTTGTTGGTGAATTTAGATTCATCTATTACTGTTGCAGGTTTATTATTTGCTTGTGCTTCACTTACAGGTGGAAGCTCTTTTCGATATACTGAAACCACTATCCCTGGCTTAGGAACGAACGCTGCAGCTAAGTAGTAAAACATAATACCAGTAACTGCACCTAGAACAAGGATTACTAAAAGCGCAACCTTTCCAACTGAAGCCATGGTATATTACATTTTAACATGTCAAGCCCATATTAATTCCTTTTAGTATCGCAACTTTTATTTTAGACGAATCTTCCAAGGTAACTACTAATGAGCAGAATCAAGAGTTTAAAATGTGTCCTTTGTGAAAATGGTATTATTAATTTCAGATATAAGGCAATGCTTCAATGGAATATTTATGGTGATTTGTGTGGAAAATGCTATGGAAAAAAATTGGCAGAACACTACATTTCTGCTCAGCATCAAACTACTATAAAAAACAATTAAACTGTCTTTACGTAGTCGAAAGTTTCTCTACATGATTAAATAGAATATATGGACATCTAAACTGTTCTTGTAAAACTCGTATTTACTGTATGAAAGTAGAAAAATTGATACTAGCGATATGATTTCTGTTTTCTGCGCCTGGCTCCAGGTCCACCAAATTTCTTCGATTCAATCTGTCTAGGATCACCTGCTAGAAGGTGTCTGTCAAAGTCAGAGATTTTCTCTCGAACTTCTTCACGCATATTCTTTGATAATGGATGATCCCTTGGATCTCTCCCTCCTTTTCCCTCGCCTGTTAGAGCCCTAGAAATTGCAACTGCACTAGCAAATGCCTGTCCCATAACTCCCCCGCCCTCTACTTGGACATTGATATCCACCCTGTTTCTTAATTCTCCTACTACGGTAAGTGGTATCAATATCAATTCCTTGACTGCTTCTGGTTTTAATACTTCTACTGGGATATTATTTATCCTTACCTTGCCGTTCCCTTTGGAAATTGTTGCCACAGCTCGGCATCTTTTTCTTTGACCGGGATAAAGATCTATTTTATTCATACACTTCTCACCCTTTCCACCCAATTTGTTTTGCTACATCACCGATTGTAATGTAGTATGATGCAGGCTTTGTAATCTTAGAATAATCAAAAGATTCTGTCTTAGTATTCTTTAGATCATCCGGAGTGCCTATATATACTCTTAATCGTTTAAAAGCTTCTATACCGCTTGTCTTCCTTTTTGGTAACATTCCTCTTACTATCTTCGTTAGTATTGTATCGGGTCTTCTAGGATGAAATGGGCCATGAATAGGGTTTGTGACAGAGTTGATTTCAAGATGCTCTTTGTAAAGAGATATTGTCTTGTATCTGTTTCCAGATAGCATAGCTTTCTCGGAATTTACAATAGTAACCCTATTTCCCTGCAGTAATAGTTTTGAAATTTGTGAACACATCCTGCCAACAATGCAATTTGCTGCGTCAACTACTATGGGTTGTTTTTGTGATTTCAATTCCTGTTTAACCAATTATATGCACACCCTTACCATCAGGATGGCTCTCTATTAAGTCATCAAGTGTAATAATCCTTCCACCTGAGCCCATTATTTTCTTTGTAGCTACTTCAGAAATTGAAAAAGCGCAAACTGTCAGTCTGTGTCCAATTGCCCCGGCACCTAACACCTTACCTGGAACAATAATTACTTCGTCATTTTTAGTAACGTTTTCCAATTTACTTACATTAACCTCTCTTCTATTTGATCTAGGAGCTAAAAGCTCATCTTCCAAAGAACGCCATATTGGAGCCTTACTTTTTTTAAAAGCTCTGCGGACTGCCCAAATTGCGTTATCCAATAAAACATTAGTAAACAAATCGATCTATTTTGCCTGTTATTCCAAATCCCCAAATAAACGTACCTACACATTCGTTGGTATTTTAAGCGATTGAATAGTATGATTAAAATTCTTTGTTTTTGAATTTATTTTTTCAATAGCTGCCATTACCACTTCTTCAGCTGTTAATGCGCCATTTGTTTCAATATCGAGAATGGATTCATTTTCATCCTTTCCGTCTTTAACAATGGCCGCCGAAGTTGGTTGCCATTTTGCGTGATCCTTTCCAACACCAAACCTTGCATAAGCTTCAAACTTTAGCTTCTGACTTGGAGCAAGAACAATAATTGGAATGTCTTTACTGACCGGCTTTACAAGTTCGTCTTCAGACAAGAGCTCTCCAGAAGTTACAACTTTAGTTTTTTCTGTTGCCTCAGAATCTAATACAAGTAATACCCTACATTTTGAACATCCTAAGGTACTTTTACAATCGCAATCATGTGGCATTACAAATCTATCAAGATCTGTTCTTAAAGGGATGAGTCCTAGCCTGTGAGCAATTGCTTCATCATGCATGACAGACGAATTCTCTAAAATAACAACATCATCTATTGCTAAAGTTGGAATTTCACTTATAGACAGCCGTCTAATAGCATTAACATATTGCCTAGGGACATTGCTAAATCTAATAATAATTCTTTCATCTTCTTTTTGAAGAATATCAATGGATGGAGAAGTCAACTTTAGTTCGTAGAACATTTGCCTATGCACCTTAAAAATCTACCGAAAATCATAAAAATTTCATTCGTGTTCTGAGAAACATTTCATACTCATATTAACGTCTTATAATAAATTATCACAATATTTTTATGGTTTATGTTTTATATCTTAAGTATTTATAAGATAATTATGTTTATAATATATAAATATATTATTATCTTAATATATGTAACTTTGCATTATATCATAATTAATTTCTAATAACTCATAATATCTTTTATATTTCCTCCAAAAGAAAGTGTGGTAATGTTTCAACCATCAAGAGGAATTCTTATTTTGGGCTTGGCTGTTCTGTTGGCTGTCTTGCTTTCGTTTAGTTTCTTATCTAATGTACTTGCCGCCAGCCCTCCTAATAATTATACAAAAAACAGTCCTGGTGTTAAATGGAGTTGCTTTGAGAAAGATAGTAATGGAAATCTCATAGTCAATAAAACCACTGGCAATCTCGAGCCATGTCCAATAGATACGGGTGATAACGCATGGATGTTGACATCTGCAGCACTTGTACTAATGATGACTCCCGGGGGTTTGGCAATTTTTTACAGTGGTCTTGCAAGACAAAAGAATGCAGTAAATACACTCCACATGGTTTTCATAACGACAGGGATAATTGGTATACAATGGGTATTATGGGGATACAGTCTTGCATTTGGACCAGACGCCACTGGAAATGGATTTATAGGCACACTTGACTGGGCTGGTCTATACGGTGTACTTCATGATGTACCGTCTGATGTGTATGGTGGACTAGGCGGTCCTACAATTCCTCATATGACATATATGGCATTTCAAATGATGTTCGCCATTATTACACCTGCCCTGATTGTAGCTGCATTAGCAGAGAGAATGAAATTTAGCGCATTTGTTATTTTTATTGTGCTATGGGCAACATTTGTCTACGACTTCTGTGCTCACTGGACATGGTCGCTTGGATCTGGCGGAACACATGTTGGGTGGACTGGTGCGCTTCCATCTCTTGACTTTGCAGGTGGAACTGTAATCCATATCACGTCAGGTTGGTCAGGACTGGTTATAGCTTTAATGATTGGACGCAGGCTTGGATATGGAAAGATACCAATGGAACCGCACAATATATCGCTTATAGTTCTTGGAGCAGCATTGCTTTGGGTAGGGTGGTTTGGTTTCAATGCCGGCTCTGCAGCCGCAGCTCGATCAAATGCAACAAGCGCGTTTGTTGCAACCCAGACTGCAACAGCAATGGCAGCAGTAACTTGGGCATTGATCTCATGGGCACATACAGGACGAGCTTCTACAATAGGTGCAGCATCTGGTGCAGTGGCTGGTTTAGTAGCCATTACTCCAGCATCAGGGTTCGTATCTCCAATGTCTTCGATTATCATTGGTATTTCTGCTTCCGTCTTTTGCTATGGTGCGGTGATGTTTAAGAGTAGACGCAAATGGGACGATGCACTTGATACATGGGGAGTACATGGTGTAGGAGGTCTGGTAGGTGCACTGTTGACTGGAACATTTGCCCAAAAATACTATACTCCTGCAGCAAATGGACTTGCATTTGGAAACCCACAGCAATTTGTGAATAATGCAATAGGAGCATTTGCTTCCCTAGCATGGGCAATGGGTGTCACAGCGGTAATAATCAAGGTCATGGATATGGTGTGGCCGCAGGGAATCAGAGTTACTCCAAAAGAAGAGGAAATTGGACTTGATTTGACTCAGCACGGAGAAAGAGCATACGTCACTGGCTAGAGAATATTTCCTCTTTTTTGTTTTTATTTACTGAACCTATATATTTTACGTCAATCATAGTGAAATATTTTAGATGTGCAGGGCTTTGACATTATAAATTATTGCACCTGTACTTGCATAAAACCGGCCCATTTGGAAGTATATTCCTATGTTTATATCCGTATGTTGTTGAACAATAAATAGCAATAATTATCTGGCATTTCCTCATGGCTCAAATGTAATTATCATGTACGGTTGATTGTTACAATTTAAATTTATATTTAAAATCATATTCTGTATGGAAATCACCCAATATTTTGAGTAATTTGTATCTCGCTTTTGTTCAAAGTGGCGCCTTTCTTCAACCTATACGAAGTTTGATCCTTTTAACAGTTTGCTTAATACGCTGCTTGTGATATGTCGCATCTTGATTCTCTTCGGGGTTTATCGAATCTTGAACGGTATTTGTCATTATTTTATATGCTGTTTGTATTTAACGAATCCAAGCATATGAAACTTAAACAGGACAGTAAAAAAGATAACTTTGCAGATTATTTGTAAAATACGTGACTGATCAAGTTTTCATGTTTACCGTGACTACCGGTCTTCATAGTGTTTGCTGCACTGTTGTTCTTAACAATGGCAAAATGGATATTCACAGGGATTTCAAGTCAGCAACAGAAGATACAAATAAGGTTCAGAAACCAATTATTAATTTGTAATACCACATACAACCGCGAACAAACCTTCCCGAGTTTGAATATATTAAGAAGGGGTTTTATGTTTTGAATTACCAACTTTGTACGCCTTTAAAACATGGCCGATCCATTAGTAGGTACAATTACCATATATGTTGATAAATTACCATGGTTTTAGTTATACTTACTCGCATTGAAGAAAGCTTAATGTCTGCAGCAGTGTAATGTTAGCATATATTGGAACCAAGATTTCCAACAAATAATGATGATTACCATAAAAGATATAGATGGTACATGATTACCGATCAATGGTTTCAAAAAAATAGATCTACAATAATAGCATTGAGCATTATCAGTATTATACTTCTGTTTTTTCTTCACCTTTTTACCATCACAATCCAAATCTCACTAAATTCAATGCCTATAAGGATCATTCAGATTGTCACTATCATACTAATTTCTTTAATATCTCTTTCAGTAATCTGGAGGGGCTTAATACCTATAGTTATATGTGGTCTTGGTATTGTTTTGATATATGGTGGCATTGTTATTCCATCTTATGCACTGACTCTACCTGCTGAAAGCTACTTCAAGGGAATAAGAGTATTAATTGATCAACAAATTATATCGATGGCTACGGAAGGTTACTTCTTTCTCGGGATTGCAATGGTTGTCCTAAGCATGATAATTGCATACAAACCTACTCTACTTTATGTCAAAAACAGGCCTAAACCTTCGCATTCGTTATGGGCCGAATATCAAGAATGGTACGATAACGTGCAGCTTGCTGGCGGTTATACTGAACCCAATGTACCTCTCAAAACATTAATGAATGAACAAGAAAAATACCTTTTATGGCGCTATGAATATATTTTAACCAGAATCTACAATACACCTTATCTTGTTAAGCCAGATGGCCTTGTTCCAAAAAGCTCTATTGTTTTAAGAGATAATGAAAGCGGTAGAATGATTGGTGTAGCAAGATATAGTGGATATTTTATATAGCACTTTTAATTTACAAACTAATCTCATAATTAGCAAACAGAAATATAATATCCAATAAGCGTAAAATTTCTAAATATTCCTGAAGTTGTTATATTATGATTTAATCACTGTAACTGCAAATGCAAAACAATTAAGAGCAACCAAATATAAATTAAGATAGATTAACTCTGGCTCAAATTGATGATAGAGTTTGGAAGTGCTTTAGATGTGAATTGTATTTTGAATCATGTGAAACTGCTAACCTCCATGAATCATTAACTCACCATAAATTAAGAAAAGTTCTCAAATTTAAGCACTAACATGCATATATATTGTATATGAGAACCATTCTACAGTCTAATGGCGGATACTAAATTTACCATTGTTCGTCTAAATCTAGACAACAATAAGTTTGAAATTTTAGTGAAACCCGACCCAGCCTTGGAATACAAACTTGGCAAAAGGACAGATTTATCAAACGTGTTAATTTCTGAGGAAATTTATTCAGATGCCAATAAAGGTTCAAGGGCAGCTAGTGAAAAATTAGTAAAATATTTCAAGACAACAGATTCGACAGAAGTCGCCAAACAAATCCTTTCTCGAGGTGAACTTAATTTGACTACCGACCAACGTCGAAAAATGGTTGAGGGAAAGAAAAAACAAATCATTCAATATATTAATAAAAGTTTTATAGATCCCAAAACGCATATGCCACATCCGCCTTTGCGAATTGAAAGTGCAATAAACGAAGCAAGAGTTATTATCGATCCTTTCAAAAGACCTGAAGATCAAGTCAAGGTCATAATTGATTCACTTAGAAAGATTTTACCTCTGAAATCAGAGACCTTAAGATTAACCATAACTGTTCCGCCACAATTTTCTGCGCAATCCTATAATATATTGAAAACAACTGGTAATTTTATTGGTGAACAATGGCTTGCAGACGGTTCTCTAAGAGTTACATTAGAAGTAAATGCTGGAATGAAAGGTGCCTTACTTGATAGGATAGGATCTGCAACAAAAGGTTCGGCACATGTAATAGAAGGATAAAAGATTGCCTTTTGGGACTATATCAAATCAGCGCTATATACCGCTGTTGCTAATTGAGATACGAAGAATTCTGACTTACATTATGAATCAAACATTGAATTAAGTTTCCCAATATACAATAATACAAGACCTGCTCCCAGGATACTTTCTTTTTAACACTTAAAATATAAGGCTGATCTTACTGACCAAACAGTAGAGAAAAGATGGAAAGAAGTATTTTGTATAATAAGACTTTTGCATTAGAGGTGACTTGTTAATAATATGCAAGAAATTAAAAGAAAGTATGTAGTTCCTGGTGATAAGGTTATTGAGGGGAATTTTAGACCTCTAATGAATGTAATTAAAGCAGGCAATTCTATTATTGCCACAAGAATTGGAATTGCAGAGACTGGAAGAGACGGTGTCAAAGTTATACCACTGTCAGGCGTTTATATTCCTCGAGTAAGCGATATTGTAATAGGAAAGATTATCGATCATTCTTCGCTGTCTTGGGAAGTAGATGTTAACTCTTGCTTCTCTGCCCATTTGCCCGCACAAGATGTATTTGGAAGAGATTTTTCTCCAGCTAGAGATGACATGGGTAAGCAATTAGCAATAGGGGATTTAATTGCTGCAAGAATCATCGCATTTGATAGGACCAGAGATCCAATGCTAACAATTCAGGACAAAGATTTAGGTAAGATACCGCATGGTGAATTGTTAAAAATTTCTGCAACTCGAGTTCCGAGACTTATTGGAAAGCGTGGTTCTATGATACAAACAATCGAGCAGGCAACACAAACAAGAATTCTAATTGGTCAAAATGGAATTGTTGTTGTTATGGGAAGAAATTTAGATGGAATAAAGCTAGCAACAAGAGCAATTAGGATGGTTGAAGAAGAAGCCCATACAGCGAACCTAACACAAAGGGTTAAAGCTTTGTTGAACGTACCGGATTCTCCACAAGCAGAAGGAAGTTCCATTATCCAAACTTCGAATAACCAAAAGGATGAAGAGATTCAATCTACTATAGAAGAGGTAGAAGAAGAGATAGAAGGCGAAAAAATATGAGCCAAGCAAAGAACCTCATTAATGAAAGTGGAAGACGAACTGATGGTCGCACTGCAGATGAACTGAGACAAATCAAGATAGCTGTAGGAGTGGTAAAAAATGCTGACGGCTCCGCATTTATAGAGTTTGGTAGAAACAAAATTATTGCGGCTGTCTATGGTCCTAGAGAAGTCCATCCAAAACACATGGCACTTCCAGATCGATGCATTTTAAGGTGCAGGTATCATATGTCTCCATTCTCTACCGATACGCGTAAGAATCCTGCTCCTTCAAGAAGAGAAGTTGAAATTTCAAAAGTGATGAGAGAATCACTAGAACCTGCTTTAATATTAGAAGATTATCCACGTGCTGCAATAGACCTATTTGTCGAGGTATTGCAAGCAGATGGTGGTTCAAGATGTGCTGGCATTACGGCTGCATCTATAGCATTAGCTGATGCTGGAATCAATATGCGTGACATGGTATCAGCATGCGCAGCAGGTAAAATCGACAATAAAATTGTTCTCGATATTAATGATACAGAGGACAAGGAGGGCGGAGCGGATATGCCAGTCGCCTACATGCCGCATCTTGAACAAGTAACATTATTACAACTTGATGGCATATTAACTCCAGAACAGTTCAATGAATGCCTAGATAAGGCAATAGGTGGTTGCAATATGGTTTATGAAATTCAAAGGCAGGCATTAATGCAAAAGTACTTTGGTAACGAAACCGAGTTGAAGGAAGAACAATGAGCTCATCAAAACGTTCAACGATAATAGTTGAACATTTGCGCAAACAGCAAATGTGGGATGCAATTTCAAAGGGAAAGAGGCTTGACGGAAGAAATCTAAACGAGACAAGACCGATTGAAATTGAACAAGATATTATAAAGAAAGCAAACGGCTCTGCAAAAGTAAAATTAGGGAATTCAGAAGTTGTTGCGGGGGTAAAGGTCGAGACAGGCGAACCATTCGAAGGACTCGAAAACAAGGGCGCATTAATATTGTCTGCAGAAGTATTGCCCACTGCATCGCCTTATAGTGAACCTGGTCCTCCAGATGAAGAAACAGTAGAATTAGCAAGAGTAGTAGACAGAGGCATTAGAGAATCGCATATGATAGACCTTGATAAATTAGTTTTAGTTCCAGGTAAGATCGTCTATACAATATTTGTCGATTGTAGCGTCATCAATACAGATGGTAACCTGTTCGATGCGACATCATATGCTGTAGTTTCAGCGTTAGTTAGTAGCAAACTTCCCATTTTTGAAATACAAGATGGAAGGGTAGTTGATACTGGAAACAGTCAAGATCCGCCAATCACTACTATACCAATCTCGATTACAACAGTAAGGATTGGCGATGTAGTGATTTTAGATCCTACAGCTGAAGAAGAGGCATGTATGGATGCCAGAATTACCATAGCCACAAATTCAAACGGGCATTATACTGCAATACAGAAGGGATCAACTGGTGCTTTTACTGTTGAGCAAATAAAAAAGGCGGCTGAGATAGCAAGGATTAAAGGAGAGGAAATACGAACCAAATTAAAGGAGTTGCCTAAGACTGGTTAGTAGAAAGAAACAGGGTCCTACAGGACTCAAAGGTTTAGGTGTTAAATTTGGAGCTACTGTACGCAAGAGGTATGGAATGGTATACCGTACACTAAAACAAAAGCGACGTTGCCCGTTATGCGGTTCTCTGCGATTTGATAGAATCGCTTCAGGTATATGGTGTTGCCCAAAATGCAAATACAAAGTTGCAGCTGGGGCTTATGATATCAATATCGAAAAGCTACAAAGCTAGAATTCAAATTTCCTTTAAAGCACGGACCCATAAATCCACCCTCATCGCAAAATCTATTTATTCTGCATTAAATCCTGACACAAAGGTTTCTTCTGATTCAGAAGCTATAACAAGAATTTCTGTTCATGTCAATAATTTATTTATTGAGATTGAGGCTGACAATATTGCAAGTTTACGTGCGATGATCAATTCCTATTTACGATTGATCAACGTTTCCTACAAATGCATAGCAAGTTAACGGTATGATTTTATGCTGGTGGCTTATACAGGATATTGTATTAATATGAGTGAACAAGAACTTCCACCATGGCTTAGAGAGCAAGTGGCACGGTTACAACAGCTCCAACAGAATTTACAAGCGATCATGATGCAAAAACAACAAGTGGAACTAGAAGTTGTTGAAACTGATAGGGCTCTAGAAGAGATAAAGAAGACAGGGACTGAAGAGACTGTATATAAAAGTGCGGGTCCATTATTGATTAAATCAAAGAGAGAAGATGTTATAAAGGAACTTGAAGAAAAGAAAGAACTGTCAAATACTAGGGTAATGGTTCTTTCAAAACAAGAAACAAGAGTAAAAGATAACCTAAAGGAGGTTGAAAATAAAATTAACCAAATGATTAGAGGAGGAGCACAAGGTGGTTCTAGTAGTTCTGTACCAAGACCCAAAAACGGGTAATTGGCAATAAGACATGTTTAGCAAGAGATACGCTCCTCTGTGAACATAGGGGCGTTTTATACAGGCAAGTTACAATATACTATTTTATTAAACGAGTGAAAGCAGAGTTAGAGTGAGTTCATGCAGTATAGTGGATTATTATTGCTAATTTACTATTTTATTTACGCATATTAGCTCTTTATTTTCTATTGGCTTTCTAATAAAGCAATTTGCATCTGATGTGTCAAGTGTATCTGTACAAAGGCACCAAATGTATTCATCCATAGTTAGAAAACATGTTTTAACTTTATCATCCATCTTATTTTCCTATATAAAATCAATCATCGTCGGCATTTTAATATCCAAGATTAACAGATCATAGTGTATTTTTATGATTACATAATACGACAAGAAGATCATCAATGTATAAGTTTGAATTCGTTATCTTCGTTACTTTTGATGCGAAATTAACATCTGGTCATCATCAAGATTTTCTTATTTAATAATCAATTTGCTCTAGGTCTGGCAGTAGTGGAGTGTTGGTTGCTGTTTTTTTCATCACCATTTGGAATCAGTATATAATTTATGATCCATATTTTGCTATTTTGATGGTTAAAGAAGCCTCCACAAGCTATAGCTATAAACTTCATCTATCTGTTATTTAATCTTCACATATCATTTGATAATAATAATAATAAAAGTTAGAGAAGAAATGGATAAGGGTAAATCTGCAGCAGGACTGAGGAGCGATGGTGTCAAGTCCGTCTGATAATAACGATAACAATAGAGAAGATGTACTAAAAACTATTTTTCAAAAACAAAAAGAGTTGCATCAGGTCATCATGACCTATTCGCCATCTTTTGACTCACAATATTCAAAGAAATTTCTTTTTCTATCAAAAGAGGAAAGACTATCTGTGCTCTGTACTGCTATGATCCATGAAGCAGTAGAACTGCAAAGACTAACAAATTGGAAATGGTGGAAGAAGGCAGTAGAGTTTGATGAGCAACAAGCAAAGGAGGAACTGATTGACCTATGGCATTTCATAGTTGATGCCTCAATAGAGCTTGAAATGACACCTCAAGATATATTGGATGAATATACAAAGAAGAACCAAATAAACAAAGACAGACAAAAAAATGACTACTAATCGCAGTTGTTATTTTGCCTTGTGGTCTTTGACTCTTTTTCATGCCTAATTAACATGTTTTGTTCCAATCCATACACTCTAAAAAGTATTACAAGTTAAACATTTAAAACATTATATAAAATAACTTGTAGAATTATATTATTATTATTACAACATTTGTCAGTTTTGTGCATTGCAGACAATAGATCTGAATGAACTTTCCGTATTCTATATTTTCACAATCCTTGATGTCGGACTGAAAATGTGATTACCCTTTCGACTAAGGATGAAGAACTGATGTATTCTATCTTTATGAGTGTTGAATATCGTAGCAAGTCTGCGTACCTTTATTCTTTCAATAGAAATATGACATGATTACTATGAAAGATGATGGTTAATAAGAATAGTATGATTTCTGGAGTCAAAAAATGGTTAACATATTATATATGCCTCAATTACATAGGTAATTATTAATCTCCAATACCTTTGGAAGTTATAGTAAAGAGCGCATGCCTTTTTCGTGGAGGTTGTATCAAACTTGCTCTAAACAGTGATTTTTCCAAACTAATAACTTCAAGTTTTAATTTCATATGTGTATAAATTGAAACTGAAGCTTCCATGAATTCACGCTGTTGAAATGAATTAGTTATTGTTTTTGTTGTTGTAATATCATGTCCTCCACCTTGATCTATTATTGTTGTTCTGATTGGAACACTTCGAATCATGTTTGTTATTACTATAGCACAATCAAAATTAATAGCCGTAAGAGACAATCTATGAAGATGTTTCCTCAATACTATGTGTCTTGTGACACCTGTAAATTCATCAGAAAACAATGATGTCACTGTATCAATTATTGTCAGTCGTGCATTGATATCAGGAATTCTCTTTATTGCATTTATCTGGTCGGCTGTTGAAAGAGCTCTAACAAATATGATTTTATTGAGAATATTATTGCTTTTCTCAGTTCCCGCAATTTCAGAAATTCTTTCGGGTCTAAAAGTTCCCACTGTATCAATAAACAATATTGTATCTTCTTGCCTAGAATATTTAGCATAATTTGCACACAGCATAAAACACAATTGCGATTTGCCTGCTCCACTCTGCCCGAAAATATCGGTAACCATGCCACTGCGGATTCCACCTCCAAGCAGACGATCAATTGACATGGAACCTGTGTGTATAATTGCTGTCAATAGCTATAATATAATAATAAACACTTGAATAAATTCAATATGTTGTTAAGTAGGGCCGTTACATTAAGACATACAAGAATTGATAAGAATTAGACCAAGCAGCCTCCAACATATAACATATAACAAATGACTAATTTATGCATGTGTCATTAAATCCAATACTGAAGAATTTACTAATTTAGGATGTGAAAGCAGTTAAGTTAACAGGATCATTAATAACAAAGGAACCTTTTTATTGTAGCCATGTTGCTTTGAATTGCAAAGTGATTAATTGAATTGTCATCTTCAACTCCATCACAGCAACAACCAAAACGACCTTTGTCTACGCTACAGCGCTCACTAAACAGAAAGGTTGCAGTGAGATTGAAGAGTGAAATTGAGTACCGTGGCAGAATGAGTAACGTTGATTCCTATATGAATTTAATTCTTATCGATGCCGAAGAGTTTAATGGAGCAGATGTTATAGCAAATTATGGCAAAGTCGTAATTAGAGGTAATAACGTGCTCTTTATAAGACTAGAAAAAGAATTCTAATAACAATTAAGTGCATAACTGACGCGTGTGGTGGTAATGGTAGATGAAAAATGGTTAGAAGATTTCTGTTCACCTCGGAAAGCGTTACCGAAGGTCATCCAGACAAAATGTGTGACCAGATTTCGGATTCAATCTTGGATGAATTCCTTAGGCAAGATCCTGAATCACGTATCGCAGTAGAATCCATGATAACTACAGGTATTGTATTTGTTGCTGGTGAAGTCACTTCGAAAGGAAAAGTGGATGTTCAAAAACTTGTCCGTGATACTATTTGGGAAATAGGCTACGATAAACCAGAATATGGATTTGATTTTAACAGCTGTTCTGTACTGGTATCATTACATGAACAAAGTCCTGACATTTCAATAGGTGTTACTCCCAAAAGTAACAAAGAACAGGGAGCAGGAGACCAAGGTCTCATGTTTGGATATGCAACAAATGAAACATATGAGTTAATGCCATTGCCAATTACTATGGCTCACAAACTAACTATGAAATTATCCGAGGTGAGAAAGAAAAAAGAATTGAGCTGGGTTCGGCCAGATGGTAAGTCACAAGTATCTGTTATATATGAAGATTGTAAACCAAAAGGAATTGACACAGTTGTAATCTCCACACAACATACACCAGATATAAGTTTGAGTCAATTGAGAGATGAGATTATTGACAATGTGATAAAACCAGTTTGTAATGACTGGATTAATGATAAAACCAAATTCCTTGTTAATCCTACGGGCAGATTTGTAATTGGTGGACCACCAGGTGATACTGGTCTAACTGGCAGAAAAATTATTGCAGATACTTATGGAGGCATGGGAAGACATGGCGGCGGCGCTTTTTCTGGAAAGGATCCATCAAAAGTGGATAGGTCTGCATGTTATATGGCTAGATATGTAGCCAAGAATATTGTTGCAGCAGGATTGGCAGACAAATGTGAAGTACAAATTGCATATGCCATCGGCGTAGCAGAGCCTGTCTCTATAATGGTGGACACTTTTGGAACAGGCAAGGTAGTCGAGGAAACGATTGAAGACAAAGTGGGAAAGAGCTTCGATATGAGGCCAGCAGGAATTATTAAAATGCTTGATTTAAAAAGACCAATATACAAAAGAACTGCAGCATATGGCCATTTCGGTAGAAATGAACCCTCATTTACATGGGAAAAGATAGACAAGGTTTCTTCATTACTTATGTAGATATCGCCATAACTTCACTTATTGCTTCATTTATATCTTTTCCTAAACCAAACCTCCGGTTAAAGAATTTTACAATATTATAGACATCTCTTTTTATTAGATCATCCGCATTAGGATGTCTTCTTGACACAGCCTGCGGCCAGTCAATAATCCATGTATTATTCCCACTATCTACTAATATATTATATTCGCTCAGGTCGCAGTTAATAACATTATGTTTATAAGCTATTCCTATATCATGCAGAATATTCTGTAAAGTTATTTTTGGCGCCTCAAGTTCCCTAATATCTGCAAGTCTCAGTCCATCTATTCTATTCATTACAACACAATGCATGGCACGATAATATAATATCGGAATTCTTATCCCTGTATGAACTAATTGATTAAGCGTATCATATTCTTTCTTGGCTGCATCTATGTTAATCAGCAACCAATGATGAGTACTATGGTTACTAGCAAATGTTCTTTTTCGCCTTGCTTCTCTGAAACTAATTCTACCAATTCGAAAAAATTTAAGTATACGTTCATCTTCTATGTGTGCAATAGCTTCAAATACATCTGATTCTTTACCAATACCAAGAGGCTTCCCTACTCCAATGATGATGTCATCATCAGCAAGTATTCTTAGTGCAATTGCATCGAGGCCCGTCATAAGTAAAGAATATCCTCTTTCGTTTCTCCCAATAAGCTTCATACTATGCAATCGACTAATTCGGAAGTTGACAACATTTTCATGCATTTTTGAATAGGACCTTACCTCATCTCTAGTAAGTGATTCATGTTGCTTGAGACCTGAAGCAAAAACTTTGAGCAACTTATAGTCTTCACGTTCCAAGCTCTTAACTACTTTAGCTGCAACTTCTGTAGACGACATATCAGTAGTTCTAACTATTTATACTATTAAATTAAATGGAGTCTGAAGGCAGGAATATTTGAGCGAATATTCTTGCTCTGGTCAACATTGGAACATTAGCAACGTATTATTCAACTAAAAAGAATGGGTAGATATGAAGAGGTGGCCAAGGTTGTTATATGTATTGCAAGTAATAGCTTTATTTCGTGACAGAGGATATAATATCATTGTAATAAATTATGGCACGATTATTGAAATATGGAGCTGTATTTGATGATCTATGAAGAAAGCAAAGATGAGGAGGATAAGGAACAAGATCTAAAAGTAGCTGAGCAGGAACAAGAACTTCCTGCCGATGTTGAAGAAAAGAAAAGAAGAGGCATACTAAAAACAGGATATACCACAGGTACTTCTGCAACTGCTGCAACAAAGGCAGCACTTTTGGCTTTAATTTCAGGTAAGGCTGTTGATAGCATTATTGTTTCCCTACCAAAAGAAAAAACTGCTGAGTTAAAAGTCGCATGGACAAAAATTGAAAGAAGTAATTCTTCTACATCTGCGGTTATCAAAAATGCTGGTGATGATCCAGATATAACTCATGGTGCCGAGATTTGTTCTACTGTTTCATTTACTACTCAAACCGGCAAGATTGTAATAGATGGTGGTATAGGAGTTGGCCGGGTAACAAAACCAGGTCTAGGTTTAGAAATTGGTAAAGCTGCAATCAATCCGGTGCCTATAAAAATGATAGAACAGGCTGTTATAGAGGTAGCTATTGAACAATTGAAATATCGAGGCGTTAGTGTAGTTATTTGGGTTCCAGCTGGAGAAGAACTTACAAAAAAGACTGATAATTCTAGACTAGGCATAATCGGTGGCATTTCAATACTTGGCACTACTGGAATTGTTTTGCCGTATTCTACTGCATCATTTGCAGCATCAATCAGACAGAGTCTTGATGTAGCAATTGCAATGGGCACAGATACAGTTGTGCTTACTACTGGTGGACGGAGCGAAGATTTTGCTAAAGATCTGTTTGGAAAATCACTGCCCGATCACTCATTCGTCCAAATGGGTGATTTTGTTGGTTATGCTATAAAGCAATGTGCCAATAAAAAGATTCATAAGGCTATAATAGCAGGATTCATCGGAAAAATAACAAAAATGGCGATGGGAATTAAGCAAACTCATGTCAAAGGTTCACATGTCAATATGGAATTTATGGCAGTGGTTGCCTCAGAATGCAATTCTCCTTTAGGGGTACTAGAAGAAATAAAAGGAGCAAATACTGCTAGACATGTTTCAGAAATAATAAATAAAAACAACATTTCTGGATTTTTTGATATATTATGTAAGAGAGTGTATGAGTGGATGCATGAATATTCTAAAGGTGAACTAAAATTAGAGATAATTATGTTCGATTTTGACGGTCAGGTATGCGGCCGATATGATGGGAAGTAGCATAATATCTATTTTATGACTTTTGAATTAGACGGTGAACAATATAGTATTTAAGTGCGGTAAAGAGTAAATGAAGGTATAATGAAAATTATTTGATTCTAAAATCATTATTTTAATGAGGAATTTATAGTCAATCAACATTAATGTATATTTACATTAATACTCAAGGCATTTTGACAATTTTGAAAGACTGTTGGGAGAATCCAATGATTCATCGTTAACTATAACTGACATCTTTCTCCTTTGGAGCTACCGAGATCTTCTTGACGCAGTAATCAATATTATAGTATCTACATCTCTAGATATTGACAATAACCTCTACCTTTGATTTCCAGATACAGTACAAGACCACGTAATAGATCTAAAATTTTATACTCATTAGCAATAAGTATGAATATATACTCAGCTATGTAAACTTAAATTGTCCACTTCTATCCTATCCTTTACTTTACATGTCAATATATCCAGGGATGAATTTCCAACCATAAAATTGAAGTCTAATTCTTTGTTTTATTTTTGATATATTTCTCGTACATATAAAGAGCCGTTTCTTGCCGATCCGATTGGATAGATCCAGGGCGCATATTCCTTATTTCCTCGATGGCTCGATTAGCTATCAAATTCTCTTTTTTTATAAGATATGCAGCTAATATTGTTCCTGTTCTTCCTCTACCTGCCGCACAGTGAACCATAACTGGTTTTTTATTAGATATTTGTTGTTCGATATAATCAATTGTATTATCCATCCCTTCAAGAGAAGGAGCACCGTAATCTTCCACTCTTAAATGGAAATAATCAACACTAGCACCATTATCATTAGAAAACCATTTTGACGGTAATGGCACTTCTCTTACAGTAACTATAGTTTTGATACCATGTGCCATTACCCATAAGAATTGGGAATAACTCATAGGCATGCCACTTCCAGCAAGTTTACCTTCAATAACCCAGCTGAAATTTGTGGGCCTGTTTACCATACGTCCATATAACCATCGATAAGTATTACCAATTTTAGTCATCAGATATCACTACCAGTTAATAAAATTGCAGTACAATATATTAATATACATATATTCAACAACATATCTAAAATATGGTAGGCTTCCGTCGACTTAAGTTTTTAATTATACACATTGGTGTATAAAGTATATTGATAGAATGGAATGAGGAGATTAAAGTCCATCTAGTCTGGGTATGGGGTGGAGAAGAAGGTTTTATGAAAAGAGGCAAGGAAGGCATGCTAGCTGTTACTGATAGACGTATCGCTTTCATTACAAAAACAAATATGTCTTATCGAATACATGAAGTGCACTCTTTAAGACAATTTAACAGATTTAGAGAAGGCGAAAATGTGTTCCGACCTTTGGAAGGATATAAAGCAAAGGATTTAGAAGATGATCTTAATAAATCAGATGAAAATCTTGAAATTCCGTTTAACCAGATTTTAGATGTTACCTCAGAAATAAAACGCTGGGCTACATTACTAAAAGTCAAGGTTAATCTTGGCGATAAATTAAAAGCCTATAAGTTTTCAATTGTTAAAGGCTGGGTAAAGTATCCCGCAAAAGATCCGATTGAATTCCAGCACGTGGATTGGACTCCTCTTATTAACCTTGTTAAAGCTTTAAGCTAGAAATTATTTTTATAAATCCACCTTCTTAAGTTTTCAGATCCTTCTCACTCTTAATACATTCCAAGGTTAAAGCAAGTATTTGGTCGTTATTAAAATGACATGTTTTTTGTTATTAACATATTCCACATGTGAATTTTGTAAAAGGTCTACAATTTCTACATGTTGTGTAAAAATAGTCTTCATAATCCCAGTAATATAGACGGCAACATTGGTTGCAAGTGGCTATTTGGTACCAGGTCATAGCCTCTATACTGCAAGAGCAGTGATTCATTCTTAAACGATTCATGCATGAAAAAATAATCCTTTCAAATTATTATTAAAGTATTTTCTTTTAAGATGTAGTTAATAAATAGCAACACACTATGGATAACATGTACATTGAAAGTTCAATTTCGATCAAAAAATATATAACAGATGTATTAGTATTGTCTACTAAATTGTTGTATTAGCTGCCATTCAATTATAGCCCCGGCAAACAAGACTACAACAACGATTCCGACCTCTACAAGAGTATGAATAACATATTCCTTCCATGGTTTTTTCTTTGCAAGTTGGTAAATAAGCATACCACTTCTAGAAATAGCTAGGCCGTAAGCAAAAACTTCCATAATTCCAAATGGTGTGAGCAGAATTACTAGAGGTGGAACATGACTAAGAAAAGGAGAGGTTTCTGCCATTGCACTGAATACCATACCCGTTGAAAAACCAGAAAATATTCCTATCCCTGTACCTATTGCTGGGATAAACATTCCGAGTGCAACTTTGACATTGTTGATAAAAATTCCATTTTGATCAATACCTACAATTTGTTTAGCAAATTGGCCTTTTAGCTCTTCTGCTTCTTTCTTGCTCATACTAATCATTGCGCCAGCAGAGTATGCAATTAGAAATGCAACTGCGCCAAATGCCAAATATAGAAGGCGTCCTTTGATATTAAAATGCAATGTATCAATTATTAAATTTATATTCTATAATAATTTTGTCCATAACAGAAATGTAATTAAATATGATATCTACAAAGGAAAATAATCATCACCTTGGCTTTGCAGAGAGAAATTTCTAACGCCCTTTCCTATGCCACTAGCATGGGTTATCAAATTCATCCTGACGCTTTTTCAATGCTGAAGGGTCTTGATATCGACATTTTAAAGATTATACAGGACATTATCAAAAGGAAAATCAAACAAAAGGAAAATTCCCTTATTGTAGTAGAGGATATCAAGATCCACATTAATCCAGAAAACAAATTTGATGTTGATGTAATTAACATCAACGGCGCCGGGACTTCTGCTGTCACTTCTTTTACTGAACAGAATTTTCATAAAGTAATTTTAGATCCAACTCCAAACGTTAACACTGGAGAAGGTATTGAAGGTTATACTGCACTTTTCCGTAGTAGGTTTGAAAAGTCACTTCGCATATTAGCATTACGCCCAGAGAGTAAGCGAATTACAAAAATTGCTTCTATAAAACAGAGCGTAAATAATGCAAAGAAAGGTAAATCGCATTATGTTGAAGGGAATTCGATTACGAATTCTTCTATAATAGCTGGTTTGCTAATGTACAAGCATTCAAGGAAGAATGGATTAGAGATGATAATTGATGATCACAGCGGAACATTAAGCGCGCTCGCCAATACTGAAGAATTAAAGAAACAAGCTTCTATGATTCCTCTTGACCAAATGGTCATGTTAGAAGTTGAGCGTAATATGAAGGGAATTCAAGGTTTCATTATAAAGAATCTGGTTTCACCAGATATTCCTGATCACCTCCCAAATAGATCAAAACATGAATCTTATGCAGTTTTAATTTCTGATCTTCATGTTGGCAGCAAATATTTCATGGAAGCTGAATTTATTAGATTTTTAAATTGGCTTTCATCAACCGATGATGAAATTGTAAATAAGATCAGATTTATGTGTATTGGAGGGGATTTAATTGATGGAACAGGCATATTTCCTAATCAAGATAAGGAATTACTTGAAATCAATACTACCAGGCAGATGATGCATGTTATGGATTTGCTTGCTAAAATTCCTATGCATATCAAGGTCTTTGTAATTCCTGGTAACCATGACCTAGGAAGAAGGGCTCTGCCTCAACCATCGCTACCAAAAAAGGATTTCGATAAATTATACTCTTTTGGAAATTTTACAATGCTTGGAAACCCTAGCTTAGTAGAATTAGATGGTGTAAAAGTATTGATGTATCATGGACAGAGTTTAGATGATATTATTGCCACGGCTCCAGGTCTAAGTTATTCAAAGCCAGCAGAGGCAATGAAAGTATTGCTCAAAGCCCGACATTTGTCGCCAATATATGGACAACGTACACCTTTAGCACCAGAGAAAGAAGATATGATGGTAATTACTGAGATCCCAGATATATTCCATTCAGGACACGTTCATATCATAGATGTTGAAAATTATCGCGGAACATTAGTGGTTAATTCAGGTGCATGGCAGGAACAAACTAAATTTCAACAGACTATGGGTATTGTACCAACTCCCGGAATAGCAATTCTAATTAACTTGGCTACCCTTCAGCCATTTCAGCTGGATTTCAATCAATTATCAATATAATGCAAAAGGATTGGATCATCTTTTAATGCTTCTTTAATAGTTAAAGTTGGAATTGTAATCTTGATTCTCTGTGATCTACCATATCGCCCCTGACTCACTACATTGCTTGTTATCAGACCGAGTTGATCAAGTTCACTTATTATTTGTGTTATACGACGTTGTGTAAGAGGTTCTTGCTCACTAAGTGAACATAACGACGAATAAATTTCGTACACCTCACCAGTATTTCCATTCTTTGATTTAGTTATCGCCAGTATCACTAGCTTAGTATGGGCAGTAGAATTTTTTAGAACTTCATAATTTGTATCCTTTTCAATTTTTTCTTGAGCTAATCTAATGTGTTTTTCTTCGACTTTAGAAACTCTTTCCCTCTCAGCAATTTCGGCGGCGACTCTTAATAAATCAATTGCTCTCCTTGCATCACCATTTTCCTTCCCAGCCATTGCCGCACATAGATTTATTGCCGCATCAGATACTACCTCGTCGTTAAATGCAAGCTTAGCTCTATCTGATAGGATCTTCTGTAATTGTTCTATTGTATATGGATTAAACACCATTTCTTCTTCGCTTAAGCTACTTCGAACACGAGGATCAAGTTTATCTTTAAACGTAAGGCTGTTAGATATCCCAATTAGGCTGATAAAGCCTCCTTCAGAGATTCGCTCATTTGCCCTCGTAAAATTATATAAGATATCATCACCATTTTTATCTACTAGCGAATCAATTTCATCCATTACTAAAATAACATAAAACTTTTTCTTTTGAATGAAATCAAGAATTCTATCTGTAGCTTCGCCCATAGACAGCCCAGTAAAATGTACGTGTAATTTTTTTTCTCCTTTATTAATACCCATATCCTTAGCAATTTCATAAAGGACTTTGTAAGCGGTATTTGCAGTTTTTGTATTGACAAATGGTACTATTACTTCTATCCCAAGTTCCCGGGCCTTTTTGTGTAAGCGTTCAATTACGTTTTTAGCCACTGCTGTTTTTCCAGTACCGGGCTTACCAAATAATAAAAGATTAGACGGTCGTGCTTTCCTTAAAACTACAGATAATGCCTGTGCAATTGTTTTAGTCTCCTCATCTCTAAATGGAAGCTTTTCAGGTACATAGTCTATTGTCAATGTCCGGCGATTTTTGACCAGTGCTTTTCCAACAGCAGCTTTTTCAAAAATATTGTCAAGCAAATCATCACTCAACTCAAATCACTCTTAATAAGTGGATCACTCCACACCCCTATCTTTCCTATCCAGCATAATATACTTTTATGATAACAAGATGTTAACAATTTGTTTTTAAACATTAAAATCAATAAATATTGATTATCATATAAAATTTTTAAATATTAAATATTCGGTTACGAGTAGCAATTCCATACGAAACTGTGGGGTGAGCGTTCCGATTAATATATTCGGGTATTAACAATTTGTTAACAAATTTGATGGTAATATAGAAAAGAGGAAGAAATAGGACCCCTACATTTCCACTGGACTGTTAACTAATCGTTAACATTGTTAACAAGCGATATTGGACCCCTACATTTCCACTGGAATAAAAATGCCTTTATTGAAATATAGGTGGTATGTTAACAAGGCAAAGTTGTTAATGCAATATGAACTCTCTCATTTGATGTTAACAAAAACTAAGTAATTTATTATCAATAAAGTTAGTAGCTGTGTTAAGTGTTAATATGTTAACACTAATTGCACGAAGCAGAAAGATGCTCGAAATTGAGCGTAGGTGAAAAAAGATAAAGATAGAACTTGAAGATGTTGAAGGTGGCAAGTATAACCTTTCATTAGAAGGTAATATGTCAAAAGATAAAATAATAGAGATCTTTGAATTAATGGAACTGCTTGAACTAAGAGGACAAAAAACTAATAATATTAATAATACCGATAGGGTCTACAGGGCTCTAAAGTTAAGAGATCACTTCCCTGTTACAATGATCTACAAAAAGATTGAACTAATTTTGTATATGCTTTAGTTTACATTTCTTTTTTCTGCATGGAAAATAGTAGTCATCAAAGCACTCAGTTCTATCTTTGATATATTGTATAGTTCTTTCTATTATGATGCTTTTCTCATGAGAGGAATTGATATGATGATGATCTAATTTCAAGAATTTGCAAGCTTGTGGATACCAGGTTCCACCATCTGTTGGAACTGGATGTTTGTCATATCCTTCTGAAAGATTGGATAGGAAAGGTTCTACCACAAACATATTTCGTTCTTTTGATATTATACTAAATAATCCAAGAATTTCCTTATTTGTTGGTTGGTTCTATAACAATCCAAAGCCAAATGAATTCTGAACCTACTATCTTGATTACGATCTCATCAATCAACTATGAATTCAGAGATCTTTTTTTGGAAAATAACTTCTCAGGTTGGTATTTTTGTATCCAATCTCTTATTGCACTATGACTTCTTTTAATAAATCTGGATATTGCTTTGGATGTGCTTCTTAATGACAGGCCAAGGGAGTACAGATATAGAAAATATGCTATAATATAATCAGGTTCTGTTCTCTTTCTTATTTGGTATAATATCATAAACGGTAAATAAGGAGGAAATCTATAGCTTTTTGCTTAACTTTACAGAACCGTCTACAGGAATGGTAATGACACCAACTCAACAATAGGAACCGCAGAAGTAGAACTTAAGCAAAATAATAAAACCTTGGTATCTGGTTCCAAGATATGGAAATTGATTGAGGATAAAGTCTCATCTGTCAACTTCTTCAGATGTTCAAGAGATATTTGAAGAGAATTATGACGAACCTATCAACTAAGCATAATTTCTATTATCTGTCTAGGTATTCTGAAAGAGGTAAACTTATTAGGAGCAAAAAAGGGAAGAAATAGGTATACACAACAACTAGGCAGCAGTCTGTGATTGGAAGTCAGAAGAATACGAGTCAACAGCAATCCAAGGGTCCTTGTAATTTGTTTGCTGATGCGTATTCAGCTTTAGAAGACCTGTATCCGTGATAGTATATTTAAAGGGTTTGCTACCACTTTCTCTGCTTACAAGGTTTGTTTGATAAAGTCTTTTCATAAGACGTGATGTATGTTCCCTTGTTCTCCCGATAGCGTATTGTATTTCTCTTGAAGTCCTGGGTCTCTCGATCAGTAATTTTAAGATATGATCTGTAGTGACATTTTGCACAGTTGTTGGATTATTTTTGTCAACTATTGTCTTTGATGAGTCCAGAGTGGGCGTTGTCGTGGCCCTATTAGTATAGGGTGTCGAGAATTGTTCTGGCTCACGTGATTGATGCTGTGATGTTGAGCTTAGACTATCTGGATTTATATCACGATTAGAAAAACTAAAGGGAACCGGCGATGGATGTTGACGTAGCATCCGTAATTCCATAGTGTCTATCCTCGTAACTGATTCCGTAACTGTCTTCTCAAAGCCCTTCAACCTACTCGAATACTCGGAAATAATTGCTTCGATGATATTCTCGTTAGTCTGCGAAATGGATGTTTTATGATGCAACATTAATTTACTATAAATCATTATGCTGAGAGCACCAATAGCAAAAGATCCTATAATGGACGTCACTAAGTTCCAATCATAAATCCCGATATTCATCATTATGTCACAATGTAGAGAGATACCGTGATTTATTCTTATAGAGAAAGATAACTTTACACCTTGCACATTTTCTTTAGAATACTGTTAACAGTAGATGTCACGTTGTATGTAATCTTATTATGAGAAATATCACTATTCACATTATCCAACATCACGACTAATTGATCACACATTGTTCCAAGTAGAGAAAGTGTTTGTTGGTCGATAGCTCCAATGGATTTCAATAACAATATACTATAAAGGACGCCGATGATTTTGTTGCGACACTGCTTTAACTGTCTGTGATACGCACCACGGCTTATATTTTCAGGAACAGTTTGATGAGACAATCGATTATAAATAATATCTATTTGCCTCTCGGTAAATAAAGAATTTGCAATAATTTCTTTATAAATAATATTAAAGTATGGTTCATACTTATTCATGAAGCTATACTGATTTGTATACCAACGCATAAAAATATTATGATATAGACGGTATAATTGTTTTGTAGAAACATAGTTAAAGAGCATAGAATCATTGATAGCAATGATATACACGGCTATTGACATCTTGGGAGCGACATGTGGAATAATGTAGAGGAGTATATTCATAAGGAGATTAAAAAACATGGGACATTATGCTTTCCTCTTATAGATTCTGAAAACTCTTCTGAGGCAGCCTACATCGCCAAGAAGGCTGAGAAAATAGGAGCTTCTGCAATTTTGGTAGGAGGATCTTCTGCGGTTGATCAACTTGAGCTCATGGAGGTAGTCTCAAGTATTAAGTCACAAGTCAGCATTCCCGTGATATTGTTTCCTGGCAATGTTACTGGAGTGTCTCCTAAAGCAGACGCTATTTTGTTTAGCTCTTTGCTTAATTCAGAAAATCCTTACTTTATTACTGAAGCTCAAGCATTGGGAGCTCTTGCTGTAAAGAAACACAAGATCGAACCATTACCTACTGGTTATTTAATTATAGGTGAAGGTACTACCGCATGGTTTATAGGTCGTGCTCGCGGAATCCCCTTCAATAAATCAGGAATTGCCATTATGTATTCTCTAGCGGCACAGTATCTTGGCATGAGATTTCTGTATCTTGAGGCGGGCTCAGGTGCCATTCAGAATATCTCGCCACAAATGGTTGCGTCTGTAAGAAAATACTATGACGGAATCCTTATTATAGGTGGCGGAATTCGAAAACCGGAAATTGCAAAAGAAATAGCTAAAGCAGGTGCAGACATCATTGTAATTGGTACAATTATTGAGAAAGATAAGAACTGGGAAAATATATTCTCTTCAATTATCAACTCTATAAGGAGATGATGGAAGCAAATGAAAGT
>DATDNG010000190.1:0-2694 GCA_036518375.1 Nitrososphaeraceae archaeon
GAACTAAAGGGTGATCTTTCCCTTATCTTAAAGCTATACAGGCTGTTAAAGAGAGAAGGAATAAGGACTAAGGATTTGGAATGGTTTGTTCACACAGTAAATACTGGTCTGTATAAAATCCGAGATTCAAAAGCAGTATGCCAAAGTAAAAGACGAGCTAGAAGCTATTGACTACAAGAAGACAATGGCAAAACATCAACTAGACGATATCCATAATCAGATCATATCTAAATAGAATTAGCTATAGCAAAAGAAACGAGATAGCATCTTTGCAGATTGGAGTCCAAGAGTTAGAAGGCTATGTTCATGGACTCGGGAATCATAAACAACAACAAGTACAACAATGAATCATATATTGGTATATGAAATAAGTTAGATATTGATTTCATAATTCATTTTACTGCATATTTATGGCATATAAGCTGCTAATTTATACATATTTTGTTCAGCTATTAAACCAAGCATATACATGCATTTATAGTACGCTTCATATACAGATTCAATAATGGGTCTTTCCTAGTCAACAGTAAAGGTATCATAGCACACATGAAAAATACTAAACCTGATGAAAATGGCAGCGTTTATCGTAGTTCTAACAATAACTATAATAATCAAAACAATGACGTTTCATATCAGCTTGATGCCAACACCTATATAATTGACAATTTAGACCAAAAATTACTTGAACTTCTCGCCAGGGGTTATGAAAACAAAAAGATAGCCGCAGAAGTAAAAACACCACTAAGCACCATTCAGCGAAGAATAAGAAAGATATTTCAGAACCAATATGTTAGCAGAAAAAATGAGCTAAACTACAAGAAATTAGGATTAAGAAAAGGATATCTTCAGATTTCACTTAGAGGTGACAAATCTTATGAAGTAGCACAGAAGTTAGCAGGTATTAGCAGTATTATCTCTGTAGCAGAGGTTACAAGTAGCTTTTTTGATATATTATGTATTTGTATATTCAAAACTACTGATGAATTATTTAGCTTAATAGAGAATATAAAAATAATCGAAAGAAGAATAGACAAAGTAGCATGGGTAGAAGAAGTGCACAGTTTGGCATTAGAAGAAAAAAACTTGTTTGAAACCCTGTGGCAGACGGCAACACCTGCGGCACGAAGTATCAACGCGCAACAAAGGATAGATCTGATAGAAAGAGGTGTTGCTTCTGAAACTACAAAAGTGATTGAGAATTCATCTCAAGCAATAGAACTTTTTCTACACCTGATAGAAAACGCAAGAGAGGAAATAATGATAGTCATCCCATCGTCTAACTCAGTAAAGAGGCAAAGTAGGATTGGAGTAATTGAATCCCTTATACAAAAAGGCCAAGAAGGACTGAAAGTAAGAATCCTTTCTCCAATAAGCGACGGTGTAAAGGAATTATTGCAAGAATGTATTGAGAGGAAAAAGCCAAATACTGAAAATATTGATGTTAAGGGAATTGCAAAGTATCAAGACATCAATTGCACAATTCTTATGGTGGACAAAAAACACCTTTTGGCCGTAGAACTAAAAGACGACTCAAAGGAGACACTTAAGCAGGCAATAGGATTGGCCACCTATTCTACAAGCAAACCAACTTTGCTATCATATATATCAATTTTTGAAAGTCTTTGGACTCTAGCAGAGATGTTTGATGTATTGAGAATGGCAAATGAAAAGCTTGAAATTAACGACAAACTGCAAAGGGACTTTATAAACAATGCCGCACATGAATTAAGGACACCTTCTCAAGCAATTTTAGGATACACAGAGTTAGCCTTACTAGACTATGACGCCAATAACAGGGAAAAGAACATCGAGAATCTGAAAACAATATTAAGACAAGCACAACGAGTATCCCGGTTAAACGAAAAGATTCTTGATGTTGCCAAAATCGAAAGCAGGACATTGAAGATAAATCCTGAGCCTTTTAATTTTGAGGAGTTGATATCTGACACAATAAAGGAGTTTGGCTCAAATTTAAAGAAACTCCACAAAAATATAGAGATTTCATTTGAAAAAATGGAGAAACAAAGTGTTTCCACAAGGAAAAAGCAAGAGCAAAACTATTTCAAATCATCATCGTCATCACCATCGCTTTCGCGCAGTTTCCATCGCGTTACATCACCATCGCCTGACAGGATAGCGGATGGAGCATTCCAGTTGTACGCAGACAAGAACAAAATAGAGCAAGTGATGGTTAATCTGTTAGATAATGCAATAAAGTTTTCCAAGGAAAAGATTGTTGTCAGGCTTGTAAAAGACAATTCACAGGTTGTTGTAGAGGTCATAGATTCTGGTCTAGGAATTGCAGATGAAATAATGCCAAACATTTTCTCAAAGTTTGTATCCAAATCTCATACAGGCATATGTCTTGGATTATTTATTTCCAAGAGCATTATTGAAGCCCATGGCGGTAAGATATGGGTGTTTAATAATAAAAACAACAACAAAGACGGAGTTGGAGCCACCTTTGCCTTTAGTTTGCCAATAACATACAAATCAGGCTAGTATAATACCTGGATTTGTTTGGTTGTTTTTCCTAGCGCCACATAGCATTTTAATGATAAGTGCTTGTTAGAACTGCATATGTTGTTTTGAAGTGCGGAAATCAAAGATAATATTGATGACCTGAAATACACAGATAGACGCTTGGATTAATTGGGCACACAAACAATCAGACCAGGATTGGTCTTTGAATCA
>DATDNG010000191.1:0-9815 GCA_036518375.1 Nitrososphaeraceae archaeon
TCTGGTGTAAATCCATATGATTGCAACACGGGCTCTACACACTTCCATAATCCAGATTTATATTTACCAAAGAACGACACTGATTTGTCAACACATAAAAGAAAATGAGATATTGATAAGGCCCACAACGCAAGAAAGGTAGAAGAACGATGGCATAATAAGAGATTTTTAGCTAGGTGACGTCTAATAATATACACATAAGAAAGGTTAACGATTATCTTCTTACGTATTTTAATTGATGTTATTCCATAGCAGAAATCTACGTAATAGTAATTTCTCTTACTGACCATCTATATCTGGAAACAAAAGTTACTTAAATCAATCAGTCTTCTTATGATAATGATAGCTGCCTTGATATCTCTTCCTTATGTTGTTGTGGATTAACATACTTCACATGATGTTCAATAACGGACAGATGAATACTTCTTATCTTTGCATGCAATTTGCAAAAATATAGTCTGTTATTATTATCTTGTCCTATAACAAGACGGCAAGGAGACTGGTCTAATTCATGTGAAGGTAAAGCTTTGTAGTCTTTGTTAGGATCATCTTGAAAAAAGTCATGTAGTGATATTGTCATGTTTTTATCGCCTGCAAGTATTTCTTAAACCAATACTTAAGATGGCTACAGTTAGATAAAAACTAGCTCTTACTATCTTCTTATCTTATGGTTATTCATAAGCCTATAACGCCCGATGCGTATGTACAAGTCAAAATGTATGATTAAACGGTTGTTCAGCACATTTTTCTTGTTCCTAATACTAAGTCTTCCGTTTTTTGTGTCCTCTCGACTGGTGGAAGCTATCACGACAAAGTATCAACTGTCTGTACTTAATTTAAGAACCTACCCGGCATCTCCACTCCACTACAACCAGCTGAAGTTAATGGTACGGTGATTGACAATTTCGATAAAATTAAAATGACTATTGTCTACTTTGGAAAATTGGTTGATTGTAATCGAATTCATGTTTACTTATTTCCAGCATGATATTGTTCTCATATGCTTTATCAACCACGATCTAAATAAACATTATTATATCCTTGATACGAGGTGGAAAGGAGCCATAACTTAACACAGCCTATGGATCGGCCTTAAACATATTAGCAAAATTTTTCTGCAGAGATATAGACAATAAATTTAAAACGTATATCTGTAAATGTTCTATAGGAAGATGAGTAGTTACGAAGATATAATGAAACTTGCATTAGAAAGGGGTTTTTATTTTCCAAGTTGTGAAATTTATGCAGATGCTCCAGCAGGATTTTGGGAATATGGTGCGAACGGAGTTAGTATGAAGAATAAGTTCATTGATCTGTGGAGAAGAGAGCTTGTGAGACATGATGGGATGGTTGAAATCGATGGCTCTCAGATTATGAGCAAAAGTGTTTTTATTGCTTCTGGGCACATTGGCAACTTTACAGATCCCATCATTAAATGTATCAAATGCAATTCAATCTTTAGAGCTGATAGATACATACTAGAAGAAACCGGCGAAAATGTTCCTGAAAGGATGGCTGATGAAGATATAAATGCAATTATCAAGAAACATGGATTAAGATGCACAAATTGTAATGGGGAATTTGGAAGTGTGAGTCGATTTAACATGATGTTCAAAGTTGGAATTGGTCCAGGTGCAGAGGAGGCATATTTGAGACCGGAAACCTGTCAGACAATATTTGTTGATTTTCCCCGAGTTTTCAAAACTATGCGGGGTAAATTGCCGTTAGGGATTGCACAGGTTGGCAAGAGCTTCAGAAATGAAATAGCACCAAGACAGAGTATACTTAGATTGAGAGAATTCTATCAGGCAGAGATCGAAGTATTTTGCAATCCTAATAAACTAGATGATTTGCCAAAGTTTGAAGAAGTTAAAGATACTTTTCTGAGACTTTATGACCAAGGATCAATTACTGAATTAACAGCAGACGAGGCCCTCAGAAAGAGTTTATTACCAAACAAAATGGTTGCATATTACCTTGCATTATTAAATAAATTTTATCTGAAAACCGGGATAGATGTTAGACGAACTCGCTTAAGACGGTTGTCCAACGAGGAGAAAGCATTTTATGCATCCTTTGCATTTGATTATGAAGTTGAGACAAGTGTAGGGTGGTTAGAACTTGTCGCTTGCAATTATCGATCAGATTATGATCTTAATAGACATGCTATGATAAGTAAGCATAACCTTGAAGTACTCAATTCTTCTGATCAGACAAAGATCTTACCACATATCTTTGAGCTTTCAATGGGTATTGATAGAAGCATTTATGCAATTCTAGAACACTCTTATTTTGAGGACAGAGAACGTGATGACAGGATCATATTAAAATTAAAACCTTATCTTGCTCCCATGCTATTCGGAGTTCTTCCTCTGATGACAAAACATGGTTTAAGTGAGAAGGCACAGAACATTTATTCCAAGTTTAAGAGAGAATTTGATACCTTTTATGATGAATCGGGATCAATAGGCAGAAGGTACAGAAGGCTGGAAGAAATTGGAGTACCTTTTGCAGTAACAGTTGATAAAATAACTATGGATGATGACACTGTCACAGTTAGATACCGAGATACAATGCAACAGGAAAGGGTCAGCGTATCCGAATTACGGCAATTTTTCCAAAATGCTCTTTATAAATCATATCAAAACATTTGAGCATACTTATTAGCATATAAAGGAGGTACGAAAAGAATCAGATCTTATTTAACCATTCTCTGAAGAATCATTCCAGCGGCCAAAAACAATTATTTACGGTGATATAACAACCGAGTATATTTACCCACCCGCAACAATTTAATCTGAAAAACTATAACACTAGTATATATTTGAGTGAAAACCGAAAACAGAGAAAGATTCAAGAGAAGTCTGACGTCGGCGAAGATGAGGTTTTGTTAGCTGAAAAATGGCTAGTAGCCTTTACAAATGCTAGTTCAAAGAGTAATCCACAATCAGCTACCTTTATAAGACAATTTTATGCACCTGGTTTTTATGAAGCATATGACATAGTTGCAACCTATGCAGAGAAACTAAAACTCAATATTCTCTGGTTTAAGGAAAAAAGGATTTGTGGGCATACTTACATTAATAACAATTACCCACAATTAGAATCATTTTGTACTTATTGTAATAATAAATTCAATCATATTGATCCTATTCCATGTACAAAAGTAGATTGTCTTGCAGAGTTTTGTTCAAAGGGATGTATGGTGGATCATTACAAAATAAGACATAAGTTCTGAGTTTGGATGGCTTATTCTAATTTTGTTTCCTATTCCCCTTGCCTCACACATCATAGTAGAGAATAAACTGATGTGCCTTTGATTTATCTTTACCTTCGTCCTCGGTTATCTCATCGTGTTTTAGCATAAAATAAGTCTCTATGAGTTCACTATGAAACCATGTTTTAAGGTAGCTTGAATCACTTTTTAATGCTTCAAGTGATTCTCCGAGACTAGCTGGTAAAGACTTTATCCCCAAAGTATTTCTCCTTGAATCAGACATTTTATAGATATTTTCATTGATAGGAGATCCAGGATCAATTTTCTGCTTTATTCCATCAAGCCCTGCGGCTAATATCGCTGAAAACGCTAGGTATGGATTAGATGATGGATCGGGTGCCCTAAATTCTATACGTTTTGATTTGAACTTATTTCGTTCATTGACAGGCACTCGTATAACTGCCGACCGGTTTGCTCTTCCCCATGCAATATAAACAGGTGCCTCAAATCCAGGAACCATGCGCTGATAAGAGTTTATTGTTGGCGCTACAATTGCAGCCAATGATGATGCATGGTTTAGCACTCCGCCGATAAAGTATCTTCCTTTCTGGCTGATTTCCGCATAATGATCTTCGTCATCATAGAATATGTTTTCACTACGTGAAGAAGACTTGCTCCACAAACTGATATTAACATGCATACCTGAACCATTATCACTATTTATTGTGTTACTTTCGTCAAAAATAGGTTTTGGCATAAAGTTTGCTACTTTGTTATATTGTTTTGCTACATTTCTAACAACATCTTTATAGATTTGGACATTGTCCGCAGCCTTCGTCAAAGTGTTATGCACAAAATTAATCTCAATTTGACCGCTGCTTGCTACCTCGTGGTTTAGGTTTGTGACTTTAATATAATAGTTCTTCAAAATCTCAGCAACTTCAAATCTAAATTCTAATAGAGAATCCTGGAATGGAGGTGCATCATATCCATCTTTTCTACGGATAGGATACTTGCCTTTTCCACATTGTTCTGCCGATATAACTTCAGTTTCATGATTTTTGTCACTATTGTTATGGAAAACTATATCATCAAAGATGAAGCACTCGACTTCCGGACCGACTTGACATAGGAGATTATTTTGTGTGAGATATTCTTCCATATGTTGTGATACAAATCTAGGATCTTTCATTAACCTCCCTAGTCGAAAACCTCTATGTACATCTGCGATGACTGTAGCCATCTTGAAGTTAGAAAACATATGAGCAACCATTCTTGTTGTTGAGCTATCTGGAATGAGTAACATATCCGAGTCATCAATACTCGCAAAGCCTCTTACAGATGAACCGTCCACTCCAATGCCATATCTAAAAAAATCATACATTTCCTCATTATCACCTAAAAAATACTTTGCAAGAAATCTACCAAGCACATCAGTATATCTTACTTGAATAAAGTCAATGTCATCCACTTTTACATTACCTATATCTCGATCTATTTCTAACGAAGAACTTTTTTTAAACGACACAATATATGATATATAAATGGCGGGATATAAAATTTAATGTTCCATTTTATTAACATATGGAAATTCTTCCTTTCGACGGCTTTTTATTTGCCAAGCAATTCTAATTATTATGAACATGGACGAAACAAATGTTAAAATCATTAGAAAATTACTTTCAGACGCCAGGCTCTCTTACAGAAAAATAGCTGAAGAAATAGGCATCTCTCCCCCTACAGTTCTGAGCAGAGTAAAAAAATTAGAAAATGACAATATCATCAAATTTTATTCCGCAGTACTTGATCATGAGAAATTAGGTTATGATTTAACTGCAATCATCGAAGTTACAGCTGTTAAAGGGAAGATATCGGAAGTAGAAAGACACATAGCAAGATTGCCAAATGTGTGTGCTGTATATGACATTACTGGGTTAACAGATATGGTAATAATCGCAAAATTCAAGAACCGCAAAGATCTTAGCAACTTTGTAAAAAAGGATTTATCGATGTCATATGTTGAAAGAACTAATACCCATGTAGTATTATTAACCGTCAAAGAAGATTTTCGATTTATAGATAGTTAATATACCCAAGGATAATAATAACCAGCTGTTCTACAAATTCCTTTACATTACTGCATATGCTACTTTTTCTTTCCCAAATAAAATTACAGGAGCCCAATTGATAGACAGTATCTTTGCAAGAATAAAAAGTTATAAGTAATTTCTATCAAATACCTCAAATGCCTTAAGTATCTGTATATAGTTTCAGTATCAATTCTGCATTTGAACTAGATAAAAAATTGTAATTCTGTATTAAATGTATTATTACCAACATTATGTTATATGGCAGTCTTTTGTACGTTGGAAATGATTTTTGTAAGAGCCGATTCAAAATTACTAATGAATTTACAAATATAAATATCAACTAAAACTTATATACTTAACCAATAGTATTTGTGTATTATTGCTTCTATTTTTTATCATAGTCAACTCAATATGGACATGTTGGATTCACAGTTAACTATATGTGTATCGTAAACACGATGCATTCTAAAGTGAATATTCATACGCAAACCATGATTTAATCTATCCTTTTTTCGAAATTCAAAGTAATCATTCGTATCCGTTCGGGATCACCTCTAAATTGGTCTATACATCTTGTTGAATAGTCTGATGGAGCGCCCTCTTCCTTAGTCAACAGGACAAATCCTATAGATTGAAAGGTTGTTGAAAGATATTCAACCCAATCATAATATATCTTGTCAGGTATTGGTTGCAATAACTCATCGGTTAGTTCAGTAATAAGCTGAAATAAACCATGATTTTTTAATTTTGAATAGACGACTTTGTAGAATGATTCCCATTTCCACTGTTGGGAATTATCGATAAAATCCGGATCTGGCAATACCGCAATAACTAAATCAAAGAAGTCATCTGGGAAAGTAGGAAGAATGTCCTCAAAGGAGCCGTTCAATAATATGGTATTGACAAAATTAATCCTTCGTTTGGCATCTTCATATTGTTGTTTGTCTATTTCTATCCCAATATAAGTAGAATGAATATTGTCATCACATTTTGCTAGTTTTTCTAGAAGTTGTCCATCACCCATTCCTATCTCAACAATAACTTTTGAAGGTGTTGATGAACTGAATGATTTTGTCAGTGTCAAACTAAATCTAATTTTAGATAAAAGTGAAAAATCCCATAATCAGGGATTAAGCAACTCGGCTTCAAGTAATTGTTGAATAAGCTGAACTACTTCTTGTTCAACTTGCTGTCTTGGCATTCCAAGTTTAGTAGAAAACTGATCCGTCAGCTGATTAATTGTCTTTGTCCCATCGCATGTATGCCAGAAATCTACTATTGCTTGATTTATCATAAATCCCTGTTGTTTCCCATTTATAAGAATTAATGAACCGTCATCTTGCTTGCTGACCTGACCCTTTTTCAGAGGTTGATACCTTTCATAATCTACTTGAAATCGAAGTTTCGGTTTTCCGAATCCCATCTTTTCCCTTGTCTTTGGCTCCATCTTCTCAATATTCCATGGTGGATCCCAGACAATTTCTACATTAATATTGCCAATTCCATTAATCTTGCCAACATACCTTTTTACATCACTGACAAGAGTATCATGAAGCGGACAACCACGTGTTGTCATGGTCATTTTAATATCGACGTTATTTTCAGGATTAACCTGAACGCCATATATAAGTCCAAGATCTACCACATTTACTGGAATTTCTGGATCCATGCATTTTCTTAGTGCAGAATAAACTTGCTCTGTAGTAACATTTTGTGCAGACATCTGACGTTCAAAAGTTGGGCACTCACCCGATAAATACTTTATTCCTACTTGAAAGACACATCGAATCGTTGCAGGAAGGATTTACAATTACACAAGAATCTTTTCTATCTATGGTTTGCCGTATGTGCCATAAGGAAGCTAATTATACATACAACAGAACGCATATTTTTGGATGATATAGGTATTATTCACTTATCTAGACTCCATTAGGTTCATCGATTGACTAGAGGTATTATTCTATGTCATTTATATCTCAATTCAAGGTTCTTCTCAAATGGAATCTTGTGAAACTTTAAAGCGTTTTAAATATAACAAGCACAGATGTTAAATCTCATAAATATAATGGTCTTTAGCAATTGATGACACCCTAGTGACAATAGTTTTTAATCTACCCATAGATAGGACCATGTCAGTTCGATATGCAGCTTCAGTTAGTGAACATATACCAATTAGTGCTAATTCTGTTCTTAAGATGAAAATACCTTTTTAGCATATGGGAAGCTTGTTCGTGGACTTTCCCAAATCATGTCATCATCAGTTGTATAGTACTTTAATATACGGTATTACCACTATTCTGCATCAACTAAGGAACGGTTAAACATTGTTTGGCAAAGATAAGAATAAAGAGGAGCAAGAAGTAAAAAGAAAGCATGTCGAACGCTTTTATATATTATTATCTTCATTAATGAATGAATTATTTGAATACGCACCAAAGTCTGGACATGTGAAGATGCCATATAATGTGTCGTTTGGATTGATCCATGATAAAAGGGATTCTGTGCTCCTAAAAGGAATTGATCAAAAGACTGGTAAAAAGATGTACCTTTACAATACAAGAATAATTGGAAAGATGTTTGAGGAAAGAAGAGAACAGATGCTTAAGGATAACACAACAAATACGCTGCTTGGTTGGATTTCAGATGTATGTTCATTATACATAAGACCTTTTGTATACGAATATGTCGTAGAAATGCAGCATAGAGGAGAAGGGGCCGCAGAAAGAACTACAAGGCAAATTGTTAGGGGATTTATCGATAAGCTGCTTAATGATCCTGAACTAAAGTATGTATTAGATAATATGAAAGAAGGTGACACAAATAAATCAGCAGTATAGTCAATGCTAGAATGCTGCCATGGTGATGACCGATAAGACAGCTGCAAATTCTGACATTTTGATGAATAAAGTATGCAATATGGGAATAGGAAACAACACAATTGCTGCTGGCAGTGGTAGTGCTAGTAGTAATATGATAAATCATACATCTGGCTAATTCGATGTATACTTACTTGGATTGGCCAGAACTTAAAGCAATTTTTCATCTAGTGTAACCACGCAGTCTATTCCTCGTCATTAAGTACTTTTCTTTCAAGCATAGCGTATGCATGAGAACAAATCCACAAGATATAGCATACAAATGCTAACTATCTGTCATTTCATCCAATGTTAAATCACAACATTTTAGGTTTCGACTTTTGTAATAGTATGCTTTGTTGCATAACTCAATCTATTTAGCTAGGATTAGCTAAACACATACTTTGTGATATGCTGGTCTTCCTACAATCGGTCTCTTGTTAGACGTGGTGAAATACTCTTTGCATATGATTTTCTTGATGTATGGGATTCAGAGCTTGCAAGGATGAATGAAAATAAAGAGGGTAAAAAGTACAGATATCCTAATTCCTTCATACTTGTCATTGGTTATATCAGAGTTTACTTTCATTTACCTTATAGACAAACAGAAGGCATCATAAAAGCGACAGGAAAGAACATACCAAATCATCCTAGTTATGGCCAGATATGTAGAAGACTGAGTAGACTTGAAATAGATAGTAGTAGTAGAATAGATGATGACGATGATGACGATGATGATATTGTAATTGCAATAGATAGTACTGGCATTAAGGTAACAAATAGAGGCCAATGGCTAAGAGATAAGTGGAATACAAGAAAGAAAGGCTACCTAAAGATCCATATTGCTGTTAATGTAAAGACAAAGGAGATCCTTTCTTTAGAAGTTACGGATGAGAAAGTACATGAAGGAAAGGTCATGGTTAAACTAGTTGAATATATTTTGAAAAGTAATAATAATAATAATAATGATATCAATATAAAGTCAGCTCTTGCCGATGGTTCCTATGACAGTAACAAGAATTTCAAATATCTGTATGAGAAAAAGATTCTCCCAGGAATCAAGATAAGAAAAAACTCGATTACTTCAACCAAGAACACAAATACAAGAAACAAAGAAGTTACATCACAACAACAACATTTTGATAGATGGAAGAAGAAGAGAAAATATGGATACCGATGGATGGCTGAAACTGCATTTTCTTCTTTAAAAAGGATGTTTGGAGAATATACTTGTGCAACCAAGTTTCAAAATATGGTGAAAGAAATGATCCTAAAGGTATCATTGTATAATCTGTTTAGAAGAATGGCATAAACTAGATTATGAAAACAATTTGGAGATGACTAGTTATGCAACAAGGCAATATATGAATAATGAATATTCATCGCTATTTTCAGAATTATTTTCTTAGGTATTTTACAACATCAGTAAGCAACGTATGGCCATAGAGATCATAGTAAGAAGTAGAAGAATCAGCATAAACGTCAAAGTCAGAATATTGCTGCCTTGAATTTAATTACAATCCATCTATATTTCTCTCTATCCTATACAAAGCTGTATCTACATAATCATCAGTAATTAATGATGGTATATCAATACAATAGGATCTAGGAAGTAATGAGTTTATTTCACACAGAATTTGAACCTTCTTGTCT
>DATDNG010000192.1:0-8457 GCA_036518375.1 Nitrososphaeraceae archaeon
TAAAATGCCAAGACAGCATCAATATTTTTAATTCTTAATACAGGAGGTCCGATCCTCATTCTATTCGGCATCTTATTAAATGTAGTCAATTACCGATAATACCTATCTTTTGTAAGTTATTATTCAAAAGTTTTTTCTAGAGAGCAACCAATAAGCCAACTAAAACTTATAATAATATGCAACTATAAGATCTTTTAGTCTAGTGATATCAAATGCCACAAAAGGTGGTTTAAAAGAAGAATTTATGCGGGGATTTTCTTTATGTCCGAGTTCTAAGTTGACCTTAAGACAATACTTCCTTACCTAGAATCTCCAGATATTAGACGAAATGCAAACTAAGATGGTTCTTCTCTTTTGTGACTATTCGATTCGTTTGGTTGTTCTTTAGCTCTTCAGATCACATGGCAGAGTGATATACCATGATATTTCCATCCTAGACCCGTTTTGACGGGCTTCTATATATTAACAACATGGTAACCCGTTGTTAAATAATGATTATGTATACATATATATCTAAATATATCATAATTAACGCCGCAAATGATAATTGTATTCTTACTTTAAACGTCCTTCTCTGCGTAATTCAGAAATTATCTTCATCAAAGTATCATAATCAATGTTTACTTCGTTTAGTATAACTGAATGATCTACTTTTCCATGTTTTCTGATAAATCTTTCAACTGTCTTCTTTTTCTTTTCATATAGTCTACCTTGCATGGATTTAGTCCATATACTTGAGAAACCAGCCTGATATATTGTTGTAGGTAAAGTGCGCACAAATGATGATTATAAGTCAAAGTGAAAAGAAGTGAGCGTGAGCGTGCCACTATGAATTTTATAATCAAAGGGATGCAGCAGACTATTTCAGTACCAATAGAGATCAGAATATAACATCAAACATCGTTTTCATTGCAATATAAATATAGTGTGCATTATGAAGGTAAGAGTATATTTCTATAAAGAGCCTGATATTCAAGCAGTTATTATGATGAAACAGAAAATTAGTAGACAGGCTTTAGGCACTATATATGATTTAATCTGGGAGAGTGAATTCAAGAATATTTTGAATGTGGGAAGAATATGGCTTAAGTTCAAGGAACAAGACAAACCTTTCGGAATACCTTTGAGAGAAAAAAGAAGTCATGACAAAATAGCTGCGGGAGACATTATTCAAATTGCCAGTGATTTTTATATGGTTGATCAAATAGGTGCTAGAAAAATAGACCTGATCGATTAGAAACAGTTCATTCAAATTTATGAATCCGCGAGTAATATAATGATCACTGCGAAAGCAGTATCTTGACATTGTCTGTAGTTTTAATCCTAGTTCTTCTTCCTATCATTACCATTACCTCCTCTAGTTATTTCTATAATCTTATCAAGAAGAATAAGTTTAGATTGCTTCTTTCTTTAGAATGAGAAGATACATTATCAGATTTTTATTATTGCAGTATTGAATACTGTATACAATAATATACTACCTATATACTTCATACTACATACATTATTGTATATAATGTAGGTAGAGGATTACTAATAAATACTTTTGATGTAATAGGATATTATTTGGTCTGGCAACCTGAAGATATAGGCTATACATTAACCGTGTTAACTTACAATGTTAATCAATGGTTTAATTGAATTCCAGCATTTATACTCTCAGAGCGAAAACAAAATATGGAAGGCAACACTAAAAAAGTAATTGTAATACTACTAAGTACAATAGGGGCTGTTGCTATAATTGGATCTTTAACACAGGTACTTCTTATTTCCCCACTACATTCGACTATGGCACAGCAGCAACAACAGAACGTCATACAGTCATCATCAATAGACCCACTACCCTCCTCTCCTCCATCACCTTCTTCTTCACTAGCTAATGTCTTTAAGAGGGTAGAAAACTCTGTAGTTCAGATAACAAGTACTAGATCTAATCCTAATCAGATCACCATCATAAATGGTGTTCCTGCAAATGGCAAAAGTACAGCGTTAGGTTCTGGATTTGTATATGATAACCAAGGACACATAGTTACTAATTATCATGTAATAGATGGCGCAACTGCGGCAGATGTGACATTTGTAGACGGAAATACATACTCTGCAAAAGTTATAGGAAAAGATCCTGATTCAGATATAGCTATACTGCAAATTACAGACAACTTTTCGGGAGAGAAAATTACACCACTTCCAATTGCAAACTCTTCTAGTTTAAATCCAGGAGATCAACTAATAGCTATTGGTAATCCATTTGGACTTAGCGGTACCATAACAACAGGTATTGTGAGTGGAGAAGGAAGATTATTACCCAATCCAGATACTGGATTTTCAATACCAAATATTGTACAGACAGATGCAGCAATAAATCCTGGCAATTCTGGTGGCCCTCTTCTTAATATCCAAGGACAGGTTATAGGAATGAATACTGCTATTTTGTCAAGAACGGGCTCCTATTCAGGAGTAGGATTTGCAATTCCATCAAACACAATTGCTAAAGAAGTACCATTGCTAATAAAAGATGGAACTTATGTTCATCCTTGGCTTGGGATTTCCGGTGGTAAAATAACTCCCGATATAGCTCAGAATGCGGGTTTATCGAGAAATTACAAAGGAGTAGTAATAGGTTCAGTTCAATCTGGAAGCCCTGCAGACAAAGCAGGATTGCAAGCAATGACTCAAGATATGAGCGGTTCTAATACACATATAGGTGATATTATAACAGCTGTTGATGGACATCCTACAAAGCAGATTGATGACATAATCAATTACATTGATTCAAACAAGAGTGTAGGAGATAATGTCAAACTCACAATAAATAGAAATGGACAGACAATGGATGTAACAGCAACCTTACAAGCTAGGCCAAATACTATTTCACAGCAACAGCAGCAACAGCAGCCTGGATTGGGACCAATACCAGAATTGCCACAACTTCCTCCGGACTTGGCGCCTCTACTTCCATAGTAACACACCATTTTTTTATTTTGTCTTTCATAAAAAAGTGCAGAAGATGATTAAAACATTTTTCATAAAAAAGGAAAATATATAAATTGACTATAGAATATAATCCAGCGAGATTATCCTAAAGGGCCAGTTTTATGTGTATGCTATAAATTTGTATTTATCTCTAAACATAAAAGTGCTTGAGGAATCTTCTGCCTTCGAAAGCGCCAGAGATTCGCAGACTTCAAATCCTTTGAAAGTCGCATATCGCACGCCTTAGGTCTAAAACTACTAGCTACCGGGTCTCCTAAGGCTGTTAATAGGGCTTCATAAGCTTGACTATTTGGGAAAGATTATACTTCAGTTGCTTGTCAAGCTGGCTAAATCGCTTCTATATGTTTAAGTGATGGCAAATAAAAATACGTATGTCATAGCAACTTCATTATATGCTGATAATGATGTTGTTGTTATTGTCGATGATCCCTAAACGAAATGTCAAATCTTATCCTGTTGTGGAAGCAGTGACGGATTCTTCCCTCTTTTGCTTTTTCTTCTTCTTCTCTTCCAGCTGCTTTGTCATTAGTCGTTTTGCTATTCTTGGATTGTTCTTTTCTAGCCAGTTTCCGAATGCCTCTTCTTCTTTTAGATTCTTTTCTAAATTCTTAATAGCTTTCTTGTCTGCCTCCAATAATTGAAGAGCTTGAATGCCACCTTTATACATAATTGTTTCTGCTTTTTCTATTATTAGATCGTTCAGTGATTCCCAAACCTCACTTTCGTTGGCAGTACTGCCGCTTTCTATCATGGCTTTCAAAGATTGTGGAGGCTCTGGTATAGGCAATCTACCCATTTCAGTTATTGGTTCTCCACCCAAGGATTTTATAGTCTCCCTTAGCCGAGCCTGTTGTTCTTTTGTTTGGGCTAAATGGCGATCGAGCTTTTCCTTGACTTCTGGATCAATGCTTTCAGATAATCTTTTCTCCAATCTAACTAGCCCTGCATTTTCGTATGATAATGCGAGGTTTAGTCCCGCCAAGGTAATCATTGTATTCTTATCAAATGAATGCATTATCTATCTGCTTATCCTTACTGTTAACAAATATAATAGCTTATTTGTTTAGTTATTTAGAGAAAAGGATTTAACATGAATACTACTTCAACAATAATTATGAGAGTCAACATAGGAAATATCTGGATAGATTATCTCCATTATTTGTAAGATTGTGTATGATCTTTTTGGTTGAAGACAATGTTACTGCTTTCTCTATATTACGTTACAAAGAACTCGTTGTATGCGGTATACTATACTACCATGCCAGACTGTCGTTGTTTTCACAATTGAGCGTGCCATTTCGTTCACACCTCCGCTGCCGCCTATTCTCACGTATTCTCAGGTTAGAATCGAGTAGAATTCGAGAGGTTGTCTTCAAAATATGTTCACATAACAGTTTGATCACATAAAGAAACTGATCTGAGTTATAAGATGACTATTAACTTTAATTTGTTAACAGGTAGCTTTAGCTTTTGATAATAAACGATGTCATATTCTTTTACGTAAATCAATGAACAAAAAAGACATACTCGTCATTACGGTTTACAAATCCCTTTCTAAGTTTAAATGCTCTAACTGTCAGCTTTCATCTTGTCGCCATGCATGACACATCATCATATCTCCAGCTGCACAAATTCGCTCCAACGAGGTCGTTATATGACTAGTATGCTATTATTTATTTGTCATAACAACAAATAATGCCTTTGGAAGTGGATCCAAAGTTCCTTGATAAACCGTTTCCTCTATGCTATGTATTTTAAAGAATTCCCCAAATAAAGCTCTTATCTCATCTTGCGAAAATTTGTATGGACCTTCCTGTCTGAGTTCTTTGTCACTAAAGCATTTTAAGAATAATATCCCATTTTGTTTTTTCAGTATTTGTTGTATTGTGTTGATGTATTTTTTTCTATCTGATGGCGAAAGAACATGGAAACAGCCTCGATCAAAGATGTAGTCAAATTCATTATCTTTGAACTTTGTATTTAGAATATCGTCTACTATGAAATTAACATTTATCTCGTTAGCATATATTTTTCTTGCCCTGTTAATTGCAGCTTCAGATAAATCAGAACCTATGACAGTAAAGCCTCTTTTGGAAAGCCATATAGCTTGTGTTGCTGGACCAGTACCAAGATCAAGGAATTTTTTGCCACCATCAGCGCTAATCTTTCTTTCGTCCAACTCCTTTTGTAAATCTGAATCAAAGTTTTCGTTATACCATGGCATTGTCTCTACCCTTTGATTTTTGTATAAGGTTTCCCAATCAGGAAAGTCCTTCCTAATAGATTCTAACATAAATAATCCAACCTATGTCTGAAACCTATAGTAGTTAAGTTCTCTTCTTGTCAAGCCAGCAAAAAATGAGGATATTTACTTCCAAGCCCATCATAAAAAAGGTTAGATATCGTAAAATCAAAAAATATTATATCTGTAGCGAATACATTTGGTTTTGATAGCATTTGATCACTATTTTCCTAAATAGAAGAAAATAATGTTATAGAAAAGATATATAAGAAAGATTATAGTCCTGTCAAAGATAATCTTCGAAAAAATTGCAACACAATATAAAATCGTATTTGTGGATATTAATGATAAGAGAAGAGAAGAGAAGATAGGCATTTTGTAAATACAGATCCCCTTAATTAAAGACATTGTAGACGGATGTCAAAGTATGGACATAGATAAGATCATTATGGACATCACCTCTTACAAACAACAGGAGAGAATATTACAATTACATCTTCATCAACATAGGGATCGCCAGCAGTATACTCAGCAGTAGTAATAATAATATACCTTCGAGTAATAACGTTTAGAATAGAACACCATTATGAAATCACGGCCACTTCATATTATTTTTATTATCCTAATATTTTTCAATCGGGGAATTATGGAAGAATCTTTAGAGCTAAATAACTGTGGCAAATAATGTGTCTTACTTTGGATCAATCTACCTGATTATCCTTAGATGATATGCGATCGGCCTTTATAAGAGACTCAAATTGGCGGACATTAGCCATTTTGAGCATAATTGGTTTGATTGTAATGTACATTGAAACCATGGTGGCACCAGCCATACCTGATTTTATCAAAGATTTTGCCATCCCTTACAATACTGCGCCTTGGATACTTACTGCTTATTTGGTCGTTGCAGTAGTCATGACCCCTGTAATGGCAAGATTGTCAGATATGCACGGTAGGAAAAATATACTTCTTTCTGGGCTTGTAATATATGCATTTGCTACTTTGGCAGCAGGATTCGCAACTAACATTTACTTTATGGTTATTGCAAGGTCAATACAAGGGATTGGACTTTCCATATTCCCTATAGCTGTTGCAATAATAAGAAACCAATCCTCAGATCAAAGACTTGGCTTTAATCAGGGAATAATAACCTCTATGTTTGCAACAGGAGCAGTTATAGGGCTGGCAGCAGGCGGTACAATAGTTCATTTCTTTGGATGGCGGGCCACATTCTTCACCGTTTTACCTGTTTTGATTTTACTTATTATTCTAGTAATACGTTGTATCCATGATAAAAGTAAATTAAATTTCGGAAGTAGCAATGATTATAACGATAGATCTACAAACGGTATTGAAAGTTCCAATGTGCACTCCAAGATAGATATCAAAGGTGCAATAGTGTTTTCCATTGGAATAACCTCTTTTTTGCTCATGATAACTAATCTGAATTCCCAAACAACCTATAGCAACCTTGTTGTTGTTGGCAGCCTAGCTGCAATAGGAATCATTTCTTCTTTGATCTTTTTCTATATTGAAAAGCAAACAAAATCGCCATTAATTGATCTCGGATTAGTAAAAGATGGAATCCTTTTATCTGCTAATGTCTTGAGATTGATGTCTGGTTTATTCATGTTTGCAATTTTGAATACAATGCCTATTCTTATTAGAAGCCCAAAGCCAATTGGGTTTGGCGAGAGTGCGGTCAATACTGCATCAGTTATACTTCCCTTTATGGCAGCCTATCTTATAGTTGGTTTATCTTTTGGTTATATTATGTCAAGGATTGGAAATACAAAAGTTACTTTGATAGGATCTATAGTCAGCGTACTGGGCTTTACAACTCTTGTTTTGTTTTTCCACTCTGAATTTGCAGTATTGGTTAGCCTCGGCGTTTTGGGTACAGGATTCCAACTGCTTCACCAGGGTTCAATAAATATCAACTTGGTCTCAACTCCCAAAAGACAAACTGGAATATCTTTTGGAATTAGTAATGTATTTTATCTTGTGGGCGGTGCAATGGGTCCTGCTATTGTAGGTATGTATATGCAAGCAAATCAAATATCGAAGGGAATAGCCGGTTCGTTTCCTTCATCTGAATCATATATTTTGATATTTTCAACCGGCATCATATTGTCAATGATATCCATAATAGTAGACATAGTTGCAATGGATAAGATTGCTAAAAAAAGGAAGAATGCCTCAACATTCGGGACAGAATTTGCATAACACTTTACATATATCGTTTTGTGCCCAAAAACATATCAGAAACAAAAGTTGTTGCTTTAAATTCAAGAGATATTCTTGGATTATAATTTTCTGAACATTCAATCACCTAAGGTCACGATTGCTATAATCCAATCTAATAACATGGTATTGTCTTTATTGTGCTCAGGTGCAATTACTTTATTCTAAAGTCTTCTTGATAGCTTGTTGCTATTTTTCTAAAGACTTTTGCATAGTGTAAGAGTCCAACATTTCGTCATTATGTATATGATTTTCATCATTATCATTGTGATGGTTTTGCTCCGTTGTCCATGCGTAATATCATCCATAACACTTTATTCATCAAGATCTGATTATGATTTATCACAAAATATACTGATAATTCTAAACTATTCTAACTTATGTTATACAGTATTTAGAAGAGTTAATTTGCCGAAAAAGCCATAACTCGTTATATGAATCAATTGTTTAACAAAGCTGAGAACAGATCGGGAAGGCATGCTCAAAAAGTTCAAGCAAAAAGTGGAAAAGGTGCGTATTGATGTATTATAGGAGTATAGGAGCATTACAGCAAATCTTATTGTCTAGGCCAACAAGAAATGGTAATAATGACGGTAAGGTTAGTAATATGGATAAATCATCTACCTTCTGTTCTATTAGCAATTCCCCCAATAATATTCTGTATATGGGAAATGGAGAAGAATATTATCATCTAGAATTAGTTTGTAATGACGATACAGAATATGGAATACAGGCTTATGGAGAAGAAGCCAAGGCATTATACAGAGAGGTCAAGGAATGTGATCTTTCCACTCATGTAGCTGAAGTACAAAGGCCACCAGAATTAGATATAGATAAAAAAGAAGATCAAGAAAAGCGTAACTTGCTTAAAAGAGAGATTGATTATATTACAAGTTTCTCCTTTGATGACAAAAATGGTTATTACCTAGTATTCAAGAAATTCAAAGATGTTTGTATATCAAGGAAAAAGAAGATTA
>DATDNG010000193.1:0-2688 GCA_036518375.1 Nitrososphaeraceae archaeon
GAATAGAACTAGGGCATAACACTAGAAGTACGTGTAAACCCAGAATGAGCTTCAAGCCATGCGTAAAGATGAGCTAATATATACTCTCGGATCGGCTCTGGCACAGCCATAGTTTGGAAAACATTTGAAGGATAGAAATTATGACCAAGATTTGCAAATACTAATATTTGAAGAAACATTTCCTATTATGCCTAATGTATTAGATAATAACAAATGTGACCTAGCCCATATTGGACAAAATTCAGAAGCACCACATTTCTTATGAAATATTGGTGATGATGATTGATTAGTATTCAATTCGTCTTTCCTACAAGGAAAATTATCATCGAAACACTCTGTCCTGTCTTTTATGTGTTGGATGAACCTTTCCATTAAATTCTTCAATTCAGTACCATAAACATGATGTTCTAACTAACCGTAACTACTTGCAAGCATCATTGTACCATCGCAGCATCTGTGAAAACGGGTTTATTGCCATACTTAATTTTTCGTAATTGCATGAAGACTCTACAGGATAGTAGCTAATAATTCAAAAATTAATATATTTGCGGGAATAATGCCAACAACTGCAATTAGTAGGAATAAAAGGCGTATCGATTATAGTAGAATCTGAACGTCTTTGTATGAAAATGCATGGTGTAAGAAATGACAGCTCAATTATGACAGTATGTCATCGTGGGATTATGGAACAAAAGATTTTCGAGAACATGTCCTTTCCATGAGTCATGTTTCAAAACCCAAGCTCTTATTTGTTGTTGCTTGATATTATTATTATGGTTTTCGATTGCCAATTAGCGTCACCTAAAATTTAAACTATCTTGCAATTTGCTATTTAAATGGTTAATCCTACTCAGTATGAAAGTCACTCCTAGTTCTGAGTAGGATATCGGTGGTTCTTTCTGACTTGTAAGGTTGAGGGCTGTGAATAGACGCCAATGCCAAACCTTCCATATTCTTCCTCGTTAGGCATATCTAATTAGGTACACCTAATATTTATTTTAATATTCGATTCTCTGTAACGAGAATCATATTCATTAGATGTCCTTTAGTTGTTTCACAATCTATGACATCTGTTTTCCTGCAATGTGAAATATGTCAATGAAAAAGTAATCATTAGATGAATTTATCAGTTAGTCCTCTAGTTTGGTGAAAAGACATTCTTCATAGATAGTCTTATGAATGGATGAACTATTGGAGAAAAAGACGCACAAGATCTAACAATAATAGCAAGCCAGATTGATAAATGTCTTCTTTTGCATATACATAAAATTAAAGATCATCTCATTAGAATTGCAGGTAGTGATCCTATGGAATGTGCCAAAATTGATGATGGAGTATATTTGGAATACATGATAAGAGGTAGTAGAGAAGCAGAGCCTGTAATATTTATACATGGTAGTGTAATAGCTGATGCTAATGCTCCATTACTAGCCCAGCCTGCCCTCATGAGTCATTATTATATGATAAGCTATCATCGAAGAGGATTTGCAGGAAGCAGTAAATATGCTAATAATGATGTTATTAGTATTTCAAAACAAGCTTTAGAATGCCAAAAGCTTATGTGTTATCTAGACATAGAGTCAGCACATATTGTAGGACACTCACATGGTGGAGTAATAGCTTTGCAGCTTGCACTTGATTTTCCTAAGAGTGTAAGTTCTCTTTCTCTTCTAGAACCAGCACTGATAGGATATATACCAAATTCTCAAAAGTATATTCAAGAGCATGTACCTATTATACAGATGTATGAGAAAGGAGACAAGGTGCAAGCAATAGATGGTTTTTTGAATCTAGTAGGAGGTGCTAGATGCCATAATTTAGTAGATAAGATTCTACCTGAAGCCTTCGAGCAAGCAATAGTAGATGCTGACAGCTTATTTAAAGTAGATATTCCTGCGATGCAGTTATGGAAGATTACGCAAGAAGAGATAAGAACTTACATAAATGACAATGACAATAACAAACCAATTCTTTCAGTCCATGGATTAGATAGTAAGCCTATGTTTACTGAGATGTATGAACTGGCTCTAAAATGGTTTCCACAAGCTGAAACATTAGCGCTTCCTAATGCAACACATTGGTTGCAGCTTGCTAATCCCAAAGGCTTGGCGGAAGGCCTTGACATTTTTTTAAGTAGACATCCAATAAGACAGTAGGAGTAGCAACAGCAGTAATACTAGGTTGGTAGCGCTATTATTTGAGATGCACAATTGAGGTAAAAAACAATAATAATCTTCTATACTGTGCAATCTAAAGAGAATCTAAGATTATCGGCTAATGAGCATTATCTTATCGCAGATGGTAAAGAGAAGAGATATTCACTAAAGTACTAGTAGTAGTTGTCAAGTATCGCTATTATTGTATAGTTTGGTTTCTTGGTTGTGGAATAGTACTAGTTTGGTTTAGTTGTGGCTGTGTTTGTGGTTGTTGTTGTTGTCGTTGTGGTTGTGACGGTAGTTGGAAAAATGGAACTGCTCCACCACCACCACTACCTCCAAGAGCATATGGCATTTGTCCATTCCATCTGTTGATAGCCTGCCACTGAAGATACTGTGGACTTTGCCTCAGTTGTTCAGTAATTATCCTTATTGCTTGTGATTCACCGCCAGCTCTAGCTACATTCGCTCTTGCTTGTGCTTGAGCTTGAACAACCGTCTGATTTGCAACTACTTGTATCGCCTTTAGGTT
>DATDNG010000194.1:0-2112 GCA_036518375.1 Nitrososphaeraceae archaeon
GGAAATTTGACAATAAAAATATATGCAGTAGCGACAGACTGATTAACTCCAGGCATCACGGGCCAGTCAACCATATTGGCCACAGATTTAGTATATTCATCTTCTGGCACAGACAAGGTAAACAAAGGAGATTCAATCAAATAATCTTTTATATCCTCATCTATCTCTATACTGTTACCGTCAATGGTAATTTGATCTTTGCGTAGTTCATCACTATTGATCATATCTGATCTAATTCTTTCACGCATCATTGTCTCAGTTTCATTTGGATCATTGGTTGCCCAATATGAAAGAAGTACTGGAATCATTATTGGCTGATCTGTGAAAATTTGCAATTTGTCTTTACCAATCATTAGATTTGGTTCATTCCTAACAGGATAATCTGGGGTTCGTTCGTAGGGAAAGGGTTTAAGAAAAACTACTGGACCGCTGTTATGTTGATCCGGATTGATGGAGAATAACCAGCCCATAAATTCAGACATCCATTCTCCAGGGGTCCTTCCCAAATAAACGTCATTTGGACCTATCACCTGATAATTAACTGCGTTAGCTGCCATAATGGTTATTCGTACTAATTACTAGTTTATAAGGAGGATCTTTTTCGACAGAATTATTGTTGTATTGCTTTCTTGATAGGCGATTATCTTAGTGAACTTAATGACAAACAAATAAATGAAAAGTATCAGGAAGATGTGTGTATATATACACTCTTAAGGTTTATTTATTTATTCTAAATATACAATTTATTTTTCACATTTTCTTAAGGTATCTACTGCTTTAAAAAGCCAGTTTATCAAATTAAAGTCATGGTTGAATTATCAAATGGTAGGTTAAATCTGCAGAGTAATTGTATGAGACGTTGTAAGGATTAAATACACTTGTCGTAAGATGGAGATCATGATTTCCAGGAGGCAAGGGCTCCAAAAACACAAAGAAACCTTCGCTGTATGCCCTCCACGTTCCAGGTTTATTACTATAAGCGTTATCATTTGGTACAACTAAATTAAAAAATCCAGTTGCTGTCCTGTACTGTTGAAGATTTTGCAATTGTCTTCCATCTAAACTGGCACTGATTACACCATATTGATCACCTGCTATAGCGCATTGAATCAAAGCAGGGTCACTTTCACTCGCGGGAGCTCCCGGGGTTGTACCGTCAGCATCACAGTTTCCTGTTAGCATGGGCACAAGGATAGCCTTGCCTGCTGGTATAGTGCAGGTACGTTCTTGTTTTCCACTTAGAAGATCTGCCAAAAACCATACAGGGCCGCTTTGATGAACAGAGCATGTCTGCTGAGAGAAATGATCCCTTGGGTGCTCTCCAGAGGGTATTCCCATTGTCCAAAGCCACCATTTAGCAATCCAGCCTCCATAAGAAACACCAGATGGATTAGAATCTTTAGAATATATGCCTGGATTTATGTTATCAGCCTTTACAAAAAGGACTAATGAATTAAAGATAAGTATAGATATTATTGCAGTAAGACTTCCCAGCACTATTATTCCTAATCGGGATCTGGAGCCACTCCTATCTATCATTATATAGATAAAGTAGAAGTGTCCGGAAGTATATAACTTCACCTCATCTAACTCCAAGGAAAATTTAGATATTGTGTTTAATAATGAGCCTCTACATTATTAGCATTAATCAAGTTTCAAGGTATAGATAAGATGAGGTACAACCCATTTTCTGCTTCTATAAGTGACACCGGTAGCCTTGTCATAATGTCTTTTATAATCGTCACAATAATAATAGATACATCATTACCGACTATTTCTCTTTTCTCCGGCGGCATAAGTTCTTCGAGTATTAATATTGTAATGTTCATAATTACGGCTCTTATCTTTTCATTCGGACAGTATGTTATTTTGGGTTTCATCAGGCGAAGGAGCCAAGCTATTAAATCGCCGATATTGAACATAATACAGAAGTTTGTATTCGTAATTCAGTTTTTGTTGATAGCTATCTTTTTCATCATTATATTACAGATGATACTAACTACGAGCTACGATATTTTGCTTCTAAAAGCACTTGTTTGGATCACTTCTATTAGTTCTTTCATCCTCTTAGGATTACTAGCTCAAAAATTCGTCTCGTGGTTCAAGGTTAAT
>DATDNG010000195.1:0-2537 GCA_036518375.1 Nitrososphaeraceae archaeon
TATATGACATGGGATTTGATAGCAATGTTATTTTGTATGCACTATATCCTTCATCTATCTTTAATTAACTTATATGTACTTGATATGGTTGCAGATATGATTACCTAGTATAAGTATGTAGATCTACTGTCTAGATCTATTGGCTAACAACTTTTATGTAGAATATGTATAAGTCGCTGCAGCAGCATTCAATATTTTGAGTACTAAAACTTTCCCAGCCACAGGCTCTGTAGAAATGACTTCTCATAAGCACCTCAAGCTCAGAGGGCGTTAGAGATAGCCAAACAAAGCTGTCGGGAGTTATTTCTAGACCAATATGAAACGCCATATGCTGCAGTTGTTGTCAGTGAGCATCACACTAGAAGTATTACCTTTGAATGAAAATATGACTGTAGCGAGAAAAAGTGAACAGAAGAGAGGAGAAGAATATGACCAGTAGTAACAGTAGCAAAAAAGACAGCATAGAAGTTGTGAAGGAATGTGAAGAAGCTAAAAGAAGAATACTCAAAGAAGACTCACATATATGCCTAAAGATAAGATTGAATTGTACTAATCATTTATCTCATAATCAATGACTTGTAGTTCTTGTGCCTCAGAAATGTGAAATCGGCATTTTTCTCTCTAAATTTAAAAACTTTGTTCTCTTATCACCTCGACAGCTTTGATAATCGTGTCAATCAAAGATTTTGTAGTGTCTCTTTTTTTTCACTATATGGTCTACCTCATCAGAGTTTGCCTCATCATTTTATAGAACTCTTGATCAGACATGTTTCTTTTACTATCCAACCATGTTTCTACATCTTTTCCAGCTAAATATCTAAGATTTGGATTTTCATTTGTGACGGCGTTAAGTACTACCTTTGCTACAAGGTCAGGAGAAGAAGATGAATTTTTCATCATGTTTTCAATGACTGTAGCCATTTTTTGCATTATCTGTGAATATGGAGAATTCGGATCTTGAGATTTCTTCGCAACAACCGTAACAAAGTTTGTTCTAATAACTCCTGGTTCTACTATGGCCACTTTTATACCAAATGGTTCCAGTTCATACGACATGGATTCGCTAAGGCCTTCAACTGCAAATTTTGTGCTAACATAAGCAGATCCTCCCGGAAAACCAAACCTTCCAGCTCCTGAGCTAATGTTCACAATAATACCGGACTTCTGTCTTCTCATAATGGGGAGGACTGCTTGAGTTGTCCTTATCAATCCAAACACATTGGTTTCATACTGTGCTTTTATCTCATCCATCGCAAGATCCTCAAATGCTCCGTTAAGTCCATACCCAGCATTATTTACTAGAACATCTATTCTCCCTGTTTCAGATAATATTGCTTGTACTGCATTCTTGACTGATGCATCATTAGTAACATCTAACTGATTAACATGAATAGGCAGCTTTTCTTTAGTTGCAATTTGTTTTATATTCTCACTTTTGTCAAGATTCCTCATTGTGGCAAATGTAAGAAAGCCATTTCTTGCCAGCATTAGAGATGTTTCATAGCCTATTCCACTTGAGCTGCCTGTAACGACAGCAACCTTAGCAACCTTAGGGTTAGGTGAGGAAGAGGAAGACGAAGATGCCATCTATTATTCCTGTTGACAATAACAACATCATAGTACTTAAGATAGTAATCTTGTGGCTAGTTAGTAACCAGAATGTAGCTTACCCTTCATGACGGCAATCACAGAATACAATACTATCAACCTGTCCTGTTGGTTCAACATGACCAATGGTGGTAACTATTAGAGACTATACTGCTGACCACCATCATAATCCTACTGTAAAGTCATGTTTGATAAGGACTCTAGGAAGCCTAAACTCAAAATACACTCTTAGCAAAGACGCAGGGTAAATATATAATACAGAGATTGGGAAAATTTGTTACACTAGTTCAAACTTAAAAAGAGGTTTTGATGATTGTATCGTTATGGCTTCTATTGATAGATAGGCTGTTAAGAGCTGCAGTTGTAGTGTGAATCATCTAATCTACACTTTAATGTTGTTTTCTTCTTCTTTCATTTTCCCAATCATCCTTTTACGTAAGGCAAACGCAATAATCATAGTTCCTATAAATGTGGCTGACCAGTAAAGCCACAAATCAGTTACACTTCCAGATACTAAAGCAGGTGCCAATGAGCGTGCTGGATTCATAGAAGCGCCAGAAATAAACGACAAGAAGAATATATTTAAACCAACTATTCCGCCTATGGCTATTCCGCTGAATCCTCTCAAACCTTTCGTATAGACTACTATCAGAATTACAATCATCAATAATGCTGAAGCCAAGACCTCAACTCCAAATACCACTGGAATTGGATATGAATGGTTAAAGGCATTAGCTCCTAAATGAGCTTCATTACCTATAACATATTTGACAAAAAGGCTTGCCAGTAAAGCTCCAATTATTTCGGCAGCAAAATAATACCATATTTGATTTCGTCTAATATGTCCTGTAATGATATAGCCTACCGTAACAGCAGGATTAAAATGTGCCATAGATACCTTTCCAAAAAGATATACACATATAGCAACG
>DATDNG010000196.1:0-6216 GCA_036518375.1 Nitrososphaeraceae archaeon
AAAACATCATCATGATAAAAGATGGGTAACTGAACAAACAAATTAGCAGCATAACGGATTCAGAAATTGTATGCAATATACAAAAAGAGATCAGAAAACTAGCTTGGAATAGTACATTTTTGCTTGTAGTATTATTGCGTATGGGAGGGTATTTTTGATTTAGGTTATGTTAGTACAACTCGTATATTTGATAACATGTTTGGATAAACCAAAGTTAAACAAATGGCTAGTTAGACTTTCTGGCTACTACTATTTAGCCCAATCTTGTTGTAATACTATTTGTGGTGTTATTGACTGAAGGTATACTATGATATAAAAATATAGCCCGGCCCAGATTCGAACTGGGGTCAAAGGCTCCAAAGGCCTCTATGCTTGGCCACTACACTCGGCGGAAACTTTATTCCTCCACCGGGCTCCCGGGCGTATTTCCGTATATATTTTACTATCTTTATAATCTTACTCACGACATTTCTAAAAATGGTAATATCCTTTCTACAGGATCATCCATCTTATCAAGAATGAGCTTGGCCTTCTTTTTCTGTTTTTTGGCGTAATTATTATCAATTATCATCTTCTTTGTCAATCGAACAAGGTCAGTAGGGGTACAGGCTCTTTGTACTAGGCCCGATGATAGCAGGTATTTTTCAACATAAAATTGGATTGGAGCAATAGAAATAGTGGGCTTTCCAAGAAGAGATGCCTCTGCTGTCATGGTACCCCCAGCTCCTATAAATACATTAGACAAAGAGATTAACAACGTACCATCAATTACACGCTGTATTACATGGGCCCTCCCTTCGTATCTTTCTGCAATTTCCTTTAGCTGGTCTTCATATCTGCAAAGGATGATTATATTAGCCGATTCTGACAAATCTTTCACAAGCTCATCAATCATAAAAATTTTGCTTCTTATCTTCTTCTTGTCTGCAATATAGGAAGCTTTTGCTTCTTCGAGTCTTATCAAGACAGTCTTTTTGTGTCTATCTATGTTGTATTTATTAGCTACAGTAGAGGATACTGGAATAGATGACACTGCAGTTCGTTTGAGCCATGCAGCAGGGTCAAGTGCTCGATATTTTGTTATCCTATTCTTGGAAATTCCAAATCTATACCAAGCAGAATACGGAATAACCCAAGGACAGAAAAGGTGATTCATTAAAGGGATTGTGAGTTTTGCGACCGAATCCGCATGGGGCGAGTCATTCAGTCCAATATGTTTTATTCCAAGCCCGAATGCAACTCTTGACCCTTCAGGAGATGAAAACGTAACTGCTGTATCAGGCTCAAATTGTTTGATTATGTCAGCTAATTTAAATATTCTATTTGCACTTTCACGCAGCTTTTCATACTTCCCAGCTCCTCCATGCCTTCCGATAATTTTTAGATCAAGATGCTTGATTCTTGCAAGTTGGACTGCCTCTCTGTAATCCCTAGATGTGCAAAGTAATTCATGGCCATCATGACGAAGTGAATCCACAATAGGTTTAAAAAACATTACTTGCTTTGGCGTTAAAATATCAAACCAGAATTTCAATAGTATTAACTGGGCAATTTTTGATAGAAAAAAACTTTTCTTTAACCCTTTTTAGATAGCTTGAGAATAGGTTATAGAGATGATTAGCAAGGAGACTCATTAACTTTGAGCGCTGGACTGTCATCATCAACAGCTGTATATGGATTAAGCACAGAAGGATACAGAATTGCATCTTCTATTGCAGTCAAAGGATCAAAAGTTTCGTTAATTGACGAATCTGCTCGAATGGCCATAAGATTAAAGCCAGATATTGCGCGTACATATCCTGATGTTAGTTCCCTGATAGAGGATGAGCCATTACTTGCTCTTGAGCCAATTGATATCGCAATCAGGGATGCATCCTATGTCTTTTTCGCACCAAGGATTAGAAAAGTTGGACAAGATGTAAAAAGTGATGTTACATCAAAGTTCAGAGATGCGATCAGAATGTTGAAAAAAGGAACGTCGGTGATTTATGCTTTACCTACGGGCATCGGAGGTAATAATGAAAACATTACAATGATAGAGCATGTAACAGGTTTGTCAGTTGGTAAGGATGTTTTCTATTATTATATGCCTCAATGTAACGCAAGTGCTGCTTCTAGTTCAGAAATTCTGGTGGGCTCTTTCAAATCAAAGCAGGATGTACAAATACCTAAAATGCTATACGAACCGGACGTTAGACGGAAGCTAAATTTTATTGATATAATATCAGCAGAATTTGTACATTCCATCAAAACATTAGAACATTACACCAGTGTGGCGAGCGTCCTAGAAATCTGTAAACATGTCCATAATAGCGAGATAAGTAGTGAATTAATGCACCATGCTTTTAGGGATATTTATATAGATGATATAGCAAATGGCTTGTACGATCTTAGAGCCATAGGCTCTTCACTTGGTGGAGCAGGACCATTGATGTACCTTGTTAATGGCACTATCAAAGCTATAGAAGGCTATGTAAAACATATCATAGATGAGATCAGGGGAATGCTTAAGAAACGTGACCTAAAGGCAAGTCGAACAAAAGTTTCTATTGCGTGGACGTTAGATCCTAACGAAATGAGGGGAGACAAAATAGAGCTACTATCTTCACTTGAAACAAAATTAAAAGACTATATTGGAGACGTGGATCGCCAACAAGGTTCTAGTCTTGATCTATATCCTACAGATAAAACAATGATAGTTCTTGCATGTACTAAGAACGACTTTGCCAAGGTTTTTTCTAAAAATAAACAAATCTCGGAAGGCATCCTAATGAAAGCAAATCCTGCCTGTGAAACTATTGGTTGATTGCGAAGAAAAATCGTACATTCCCATAGAATTCAGGATATATAGATATATTTTGTTTGATAAGCTAAATGTAGCCATCATGTTTTGACTTTTTTCTGTAATATATTTTATTGTAAATTAACCCTTCAATAGCAATAACATCGTATCATCAGAATTGGTTCTTCAAGATGAATTCCATGCAGATTGTTTCTTGTTATACTCCTCCCTAGAATATTTTATTCTAGCAGGATGTCCCATTACAACCACATCACGTGGAATATCTTTTGTTACTACTGCAGCCATTGCGACCACACTATTTTGCCCTATTCTGACTCCTGGTTTTATAACTGCCCTGCTACCGATGATAACTCCATCCTCTACTATAACTCCAGACATTTTTGGACTCATAGGATACGGATCGTTGGTAAAAGTAGCACCCGGACCAATGAAAACATTCCTGCCAATTATTGTTAGTGGAGGAATATACACTGAACCTTCTATCCTTGTGTTTTCACCAACTCTTACTTTATAATCTATATGTGTAAGGGAGCCCACCATTACATTATCTTTTATTTCAGTTTCATCTCCAACATACGCAAAGTGCCAAATCTTTACACCTTTGCCGAGTCTTGCAGTAGATGAAACATAATTTATTACTGGGGTATTAGAAAAACCCTTGTTTGCCATTGTTCAGATGTGCCACGGGTTACCTTGATTTATAACTTTAGGTGGTATTTTATCACGCCATTTTTGCAAAAAGTCAATATCCTTTTGTTTTTCACGAAGTTCATCAGGTAATAAAACCGGTATCTCATCAATGATTGGATAGAACCGGTAACATTTGGCACAGAATAAAATTCCTTCGCTTATTATGCTGTCGTCGGTTTTATTATTGTTGTCCCCCCGTTTTATATTTATTTCAAACAATTCTAGAGGATAGTACTTATCAATAGGACATGCAAGAAGGTCCAGCATGGATTTTCTCATTTGTCTATTTCAGATCCAGGTAAACTGGAGATCCAGTATTGTTAGATAAAAGTGCTGCTTCAGCAACTTTGGTAACGTTGGTGGCATCAGCTGCCGATACCACTGGCCCGCTTATCTTTCCTAATATGGCGTCTAGAAAATTTTTTAATTCTAATGTAAGGGGCTCCTGAAATTGCTGCCGACGCGGGATAATTGTGGCTTCTCCATGATCTATTTTGATTTCTTGACTAATAAAATCGCCCATAATAATTCCATCAGTGCAAACAGCACTAAATCTTCTAACTCTTTGCGGGGTAATCCAATTTGATGCAATAATCGCTACCCTTTGGTCATTAAATCCAAGCATGATGGTCGCAAAGTCTTCATACATGTGAAATTTCTTACCAGCACGTGCAAAAACAACATGTGGTTTGCTATTGAATAGAAACATTGCTGTGTCAATGTCATGGACTGATGTATCATAAATTATACCAACGTCCTTGACATGCAACGGCATTCTGTTTTCTCTATGAAATTCCATCATCAATAAATCTCCATACCTTTTGCTATCTATAAGTCGCTTAACATCCTGAACTGCAGGATTAAATCTCTCTACATAACCAGATGTTAAAATCAGTTTTTTCTTTTGGGATATTTCAACCATCTCTTCACACTCTCTAGAGGAGAAAGAAAGCGGTTTTTCAACGAAGACATTTATTCCCCTTTCCATTATTTTTTTTGCTACTACCGAGTGAGTTTTGGTAGGAGTGCATATGAGACACGCATCCAGCTTTGATTCTCTATTGAGCAAATCATCAATGGAATAATATGAGTTTGTGTTGTATCTTTCAGCTATTTCTTTAGTACGCTGTGTATCCATATCGCAGACAGCTGAGAGGACACCAAAGTCGTGGAGGACTCTGGCATGGTTTTTACCCCATCCACCTACACCTATGATGGCCAGCCTAAGCTTGGAGTCTATGTCTACCATACTGGAGTTAACCAGCCAAGATATTCTTCGATTTCTGCAGATGCAATTTTTGTATACATTTCTCGGATACTTCTCGTTACCGGTCCTTCTCTTCCGTCGCCTACCTGAATGCCATCGACATTTGTAACAGCAATAATTTCAGCAGCTGTTCCTGTTAGAAATAATTCATCTGCCATGTATAACTCAGTTCGGACAATGGGACGCTCAGTCAATTCATATCCCATATTCCTTGCGATAGTTATTGCACTATCCCGTGTAATTCCTTCCAATACTGAATCTGCAGTAAACGGTGTGTAAATCTTTTTATCTCTGACTATAAAAATATTTTCTCCAGCTGCCTCGCTGACGTTGCCTTCAGCGTCAAGCAAAATCGATTCGTCATATCCATTTCGTCTGCTCTCTTGTGTTGCCAGTATAGAATTAAGATAATTTCCAGCAGCTTTAGCCATGGGTGGTGTAAATGTATCATGAATTCTACGCCAAGAAGAAACACACGCGTTGATCCCTTCTCCTTTAAAATATTTAGCAAAAGGAAAAATTATGATCACCGTGTGAGTAGGAGAATCTTTTGTAATATTAAGATCTATGCCATGCATCCCTACAAATGTCAAAGGCCTTATGTAGCATGATTCCGTGATGCTGATCCTTCTTAGTAAATCTATTGTAGCATCGCATAGATCCTTTGCGGAATAATTTAAAGTAAATGAATAAACTCTTGCAGATCGGTGAAGTCTTTCCATATGTTCTTTCAATCTAAATATGTAAAGGTTATTTTTTGCAAAGTAGCCACGAATGCCTTCAAAGACTGATGTACCATAATGTAAAACGTGACTCATAACAGGAATGGTTGCGTCTTCCCATTTTACAAATTTACCGTCGAACCAGATGAATTCCGCACCTTTTGTTCTCATTTAAAGCAAGTCGCTTTGTGGCTTATAAAAATCTTCTAAACTAGATAAAGCCATCTTTGGGAAATTTTATTCCCATTGTTTTAAACGTCAGATCAGGCGATTTTGCGAATTTTTCTATAATTTCCCAGTTATCTATAATCAGATCAACAACTTTTTCAGGAACTTTGTCTTGCCAATGGGCTTTTCCTTGTCTTCCTAATTCTGCACTTCCTTGAATTACCTGATGATAAAGCATGTTTTTTACAGCAGAAGATGATATTTTAAGCCGCTCTGCTTTGATGGGATGAAGCCCATATACTTTTAATGCAAGTCTTTCTATTCTGTCACCAGTATACGCAATGAATGTTTCTTCCTGAATATTTTTGACTATTTGGTTTCTTAACATCCATGAATATGGTGAAACTATGGGTGGCAAATATTTTATAAAAGGAGAGAGAAATGTGTAGTCGGACAAAATTTTAACGTTATCATTGCTATTAAAGACAGATTCTATCATAGCTTTTCTAATTTTATAAGGAAATGGGAAGCTTCTTGTATTGATCTCTGTGTTACCCTTCAAAAAT